>JANXNT010000564.1 GCA_025353985.1 Limnoglobus sp. | reverse complement strand
CCCGCAATTGCCGGCGGTTTATTGCTTCAGTATCTGTTTTTTCGCGGCGGAATCCTGACGGAACTCTATTGCAAACTCGGCTACCGCAGTGGTATGCAGATTGACGAAGAACGCTTCGCACTGCGTACGCTTCGCGGCGATTACCGGAACTTACCCACAATGGCGGAAGTCGAAGACAAAGAGAGCATCGGTCGCTTCGAAGATGAAGGCGGCCCTGCAATCGAATCGGCGGAGCCACTTTACGGCCCCCGCGAAGCCGCCGTGTTGATCGTTGCGGCTGGCAAAGCGGACGCGAAATAAAATCATTATGCCACGACCCAGGATGGCCCGTGGAACCCAGACGCCGAGAAACACAATGTTGCAACTCATGGATGATGTGAAGGCAGTACCCGAAGCTGGTCGTAAACCTCGCATCCTCGTCGTCGAAGATCTCGAAGACGCACGCACGATGCTGCAACTCTTGTTAGCCATCAGCCTGAAACTACCCGTCGATACCGCCATCGACGGGGCCGACGGACTGCGAATGCTCACCGATTCGAATTACAGTGTGGTCGTCACCGATTTGCGGATGCCGAACCTCAACGGAATGCAGTTGATTACCGAAATTGAAAAGCGAAAAATCCCCGTGACCATCATCGTGACCACGGGGCACGGCAATCAAGCTGAGGCGAACGAAGCTCTCGAGCACGGTGCCCACGATTTCATGATCAAACCGGTCGACCCGGAAAAACTCATCGCGAAAATCAAACGCATCTTGCGTGACAAGATCGTAATCAACTAACCGCGGCGATTTTGCTTGCACTTCGGCGGGCCGAAAATCTCTTGCAACACCACGGCAGCGGGTAACGAACCGGGCGTGGAGAGTAACGCGAGAAGCGCCTCGCCGAACGGGCCTTTCGGCTTAGGCTGGGTGCTGCGGGAAATCGCGTTCGAACCGACGAGACTACCGGGCATCGGCGGCAACATAGGTTGTTGTGCAAGTTTTGGCTGCGGTGCATCGGTAGGCAAGACCAGCGCCGATGGCAGCCGATCGACGTTCTGCGCAACCGACGGCAGTTTTTGCGCAAGCGGCTTTGCTTTCCGTACGGGACTAACGACGGGTATCGACTTCTTCACTTTCGAGGCAATCGGCTTCACCACGGGTGGATTCGCCCCGCCACTCTCGTTCGCCTTGCGACGGAGCTTGTCCAACTCTTGCAAGAAGCGATCGATGTCCCCCGAGCCGGTCTTAATGCTCGGTTTCGCTTTCTTGCCAGGCTTCCTCGAACCATCGTCGTCGTCGTTGGCCATGGTGAAAATCTCGCAAGGCAAATGTAGGGGCACCCCTTGTGGGTGCCCTGCCATGAAACGGCACCCACAAGGGGTGCCCCTACGGTTAGTTGGTGCGGCCCGCACCGTCGGCGCTGCCACCACCGGCGACCGACGAGATGCTGTTACGCATCGACGTGTCCGATTGCAAGTTCCGCATGTTGTAATAGTCCATCACGCTGATCTTGCCGTCGCGGAATGCGGCGGCGATGGCCATCGGGACTTGGGCTTCGGCTTCGACGACTTTCGCGCGGTTTTCTTCGACGAGCGCTTTCATTTCCTGTTCGCGGGCGACGGCGAGTGCGCGGCGTTTTTCGGCTTCAGCCTGTGCGACGCGAAGGTCGGCCGAGGCTTGTTCCGCAGCCAGTTTCGCACCGATGTTCTCGCCGGGTTCCAGGTTCGCAATGTCGATCGACACGATCTCGAACGCCGTTTGCGCATCGAGGCCAGCGTGCAACACGGTCTGCGAGATAATGCCAGGATTCGCAAGAACTTCGCGGTGATCGACCGCCGAGCCGATGGCTTTCACGATGCCTTCGCCGACGCGGGCGATGATCGTTTCTTCGGTGGCACCACCGACGAGGCGTTCGAGTTTCGTTCGCACCGTTACGCGGGCTTTGGCCAGTAGCTGAATGCCGTTCTTACAGACGGCGTCGAGGAACTGCTTGCCCTTGGTCGGGTCGGGGCAGTCGATGACTTTCGGATTGACGCTGGTACGGACGGCTTCGAGGATATCGCGGCCTGCGAGGTCGATGGCGGCGGCGGTTTTCCACGGGAGTTCGAGGCCCGCTTTGTGCGCGGCGATGACCGCAGCGGCGGTCTTCGGCACGTTGCCACGCGACAGGAAGTGCGATTCGAGGTCCGGCGTCGTCACCTTCACACCCGATTGAACGAGCGCGATTTTCTGGCGAACGATCAGGCCGTAATCGACGTTCCGCAACTTCATCCCGATTAGGCTACCGATGCCGATATTCGCCCCGGTCAGCAAGCTTTGAATCCAGAGGCGTACGAAGCTCAGGAAGATGAACGCGAAGACGATGAAGATCAGGATGGCAATCGCGCCCACCACGATCATGATCGTCTGCATGTTGATTTCGGGCTTCACCTGAGCGAATAAAACAGTGGACAGAAGGCTCACGGGTCTGGTCCTTTCGCGGTGGTCGGTCACCGGATGGTTTTGAGGAACTCGCGATGCATTTTACCTGGATTGCGCAAAATCACTTATTGCACAGTTGTTATACTACTCCCGGCAGAAACTGATGTCCTTTTCATTCGGTATGGCGAGCGATGGGTGTAAGCCCACTGATCCAGACACTATCATATGCCGTTTCAATAGCATAATCTACCGAGCCGATTCCCCGCAAGGGGTCGGGTGAAGTCTCCGATGGTTCGACCCGACCCC
>JANXNT010000528.1 GCA_025353985.1 Limnoglobus sp. | reverse complement strand
CGCGTTCGACGCCGCCGGAAATATCAGCCTGAGTATTCGCGACCGGAACGGCGATCAGACCGGCCGCGGATCGCTGTCGAATCCGGGAACGAATGCCACGCTCAATCCGGGTCGCGCCGAAGGCGTGGCGTCGGGTGAGCTTCTACGTGCGTTCATCAACACGCCCGGAAATCTGGGTTCGGGCTGGTTGCTCGAATCGAACGGTGCGAGCCTCGTTGTCGGGAATGCTGCAACGGGTACCGATGTCGGTGGTGGAGCAGGCCCTGGTGGCGGTGAGTTCTACGGCGAAGACGATTTCGCCATCACCGGTCACCGCGGTACCAGCCTCGGCGGCATCGTTCAACTCCCTGGCTTCCCGGACATCGTCAACACGCACTTCGACGCACTCCGCAATGGGCAAGTCCGTTCGGGGGGAACGCGGTGGTTCCGCACCGCCGATGGTTTGCTACAGAAGAGCTATCGAATCTACAACCAGAATCAGGGCGCTCCGGCCTCAAATAGCCCGATCGGTACGCTCGGCAAAGCCAACGGCCTCGGCGACCTCGTCGCCATCGAAACCGATCCTCCAGTGGAAATCGGCAATCGCATCTTCCGCGACCTGAACAACAACGGCATCCAAGATGCGAACGAAGCGGGCATCAGCGGCGTCACGGTTCAGCTATTCGATTCAACGGGCGTTACCAAGCTCGGCTCGGTCGTCACGGCGACCGATGGCTCGTACTACTTCAACTCGGGTGCTGCACCGGGTACGGTTTCCCCGAACGAAAACTACAACATCGCCGCGCTCAAGGTGGGCAGCAAGTACGTCGTTCGCATCCCGAACGTCACGGGTGGTGCGCAACAAACGAAACTGGCAGGCTTCACGCTGACGACGGCGGGTGCATTGCACACGGGCGATGGCACGACCATCGACGGCAACGGTGACCTGCGAAACTCCGATGCCTTGCTCGTCGGCGTCAACGGCGACATCGCCGTCGATCTCACGTCGAATGCCAAGGGTAACAGCGTACCGAACTTCGATGCGGGCTTCGCCGATGGCGTGTCGCTCGGTAACTTCGTCTGGGAAGACGCAAACAACAACGGCACTTTCGATGTAGGCGAAGTCGGCATCGATGGCATCACGGTGAATCTCTACCTGGATGCCAACGGCGATAATGTCCCCGACACCACGTTGCCATTCACTACGACGACGACGGTTGGCGGCGGCAAGTATTTGTTCTCGGGCATTGCCCCGAACAAGTACATCGTCGAAATCGTCTCGCCTGCGGGCTTCCGCAGCAGCAGCGGCACCACGTTCGACCCAGTCACGGGGCCATTCGAATCTGGCCTCAGCGGCAACAGCCTCGTCGATAATCAGGATCACGGCAAGACGTTCTCCGGCACTATCAACACCGGCTTTGTTATCCGTGCGAACACCGTGCAGTTGTTCGCCCCCGGTAACACTGGCAACCCGAACGGCAACCCCGGCCCGAACGACGCGAACCTCCTGCAAGACTTCGGTATCTACCGTTCGTACTCGCTCGGTAATCGCGTTTGGTTGGACAAGAACAACAGCGGAACGATCGACGCCGCCGACGGTAGTATGCCCGGTATTGACGGCGCAGCCGTCCGCTTGTATCGCCCCGCCGATTTCGATGCCGCAGGCAACTTGATCGCGGGCAAAACCGCTATCGCGACCACGACGACTGCCAACGGCGGTTACTACCGCTTCGACAGCCTCATCGGTGCGACCGCCGCCAACGCGGCGACGGGCAGCTATGTCGTTGTCGTCGATAAGTCGGTCGGTGGATTGACGAACTTGAGTTCGAGCACGGGTGGCCCGATCTCCTCGAAGTACGAACCTGCCTCCAACGCGATCCCGCTACCTGGAACGACCGATAGCGACGACAACGGCACGACGATCTCCGGCAACCTCGTCCGCACGGGGACGTTCATCCTCGGGCCAGGTACCAACGCCCCGCTTGCCGAAGGCGACCTCGTTGCCCTCGCGAATCCACAAGGTACGATCGACGGGCAAGCCGATCTCACCGCCGACTTCGGCTTCTTCGCACCGCTCTCGATCGGGAATTTCATTTGGGAAGATGCGAACAACAACGGCAAGTTCGATGCGGGTGAGAAGTTGTTCTCGGGCGTTGCCGTCACGTTGATCGACTCGAAGGGCAATTCTGCGGGCAGCCAAACGACGGGATCCGACGGCAAGTATCTGTTCAACAATCTCACTGCCGACACGTACACGGTTCGCGTGACCGCACCGGCAGGTTACCTCAGCAGTTCGGGCTTCAACGGCGGCAAAACTGGCCCGTTCGAGCCAGCGGCGCAAACGAACGTGGACAATACCGACCACGGTACGCTCAATGCCGCGATCACAAGCGGTTCGTTTGTGGACTCGGTTGTGACGCTCGGAGACCTCGGCGCGGCGGGCAACCCCGATACGGTTCTGGCACCGAACGATGCAAACCTCCGACAAGACTTCGGCTTTTTCCAACCGCTTGCAGTTGGCAACCTCGTCTTCGGCGACATCAACAACAACGGCACGCTCGATGTCGGCACCGAGCAGGGTGTCGCGAACGTGACGGTCTCGCTGATCGACTCGTTCGGCACGACCGTCGCCACGACCACCACCAGCCCGTTGGGGGCCTATCGCTTCGACAACCTCACGGCTGGCAACTACACCGTGCGGCTCACGCCGCCAGCTGGGTTCATCAGCAGTACGGGTGGACTCAGCACAACGAACGGCCCGTTCGAACCGGCTACGCAAACCAATACCGACAACACCGACCACGGTACTAACAACGGCGCGTTCATCGACTCGAAAGTTTCGCTGCTCGCCACGGGCAACCCCGACGAAACCGGCACCGCGAACCTTCGCCAAGACTTCGGCATCTGGCAGCCACTCTCGCTCGGCGATCAAGTTTTCAACGACGTCAACAACAACGGCACGTTCGATGCGTCGGAAGCGGGCATCTCGGGTGTGGCCGTCGAC
>JANXNT010000496.1 GCA_025353985.1 Limnoglobus sp. | reverse complement strand
GTTCGTAGAAGAAGTGCGAACGCCCTTGGTGATAGCGTGCCATTTTATACATGCCTTGAATGGTCATGTGGAAGCGATAGCGGTTGATGAGTTCGTAGTAGTCGTCGTTGTTGACGCGGTACGCCATCTGTATGAATACGAGATAGGCGCGGCGGTCGAGTGAGTGGAACCACTCATCACATTTTTCGAGTTTTTCTTCGAGTTCTTTAATCAGCCGTTTCGTCTTGCGGCCACGCTTTCCACCGGCTTTGCCTTGCACCTCGTCGAGTTCCTTCGAAATGTCTTTTCGCGCTTCGGCGCGGCCATCGACGTCCGCGTACAACTTGCGGTAAACCGTCGCCAGCCGTTCGTCGGTCCACGGCTCTTTGCGGATCAGTTCGTTGAGTTCGTCGATGTCGCCAGTGTCGATCATTCGGTCGTCGTAAACGCCTTCGTAACGAGTGTCGTAGGTCGTTTCGGCGTGTTCGTCGTCGATGAATTTTTGTATCGCGCGCGGGTCGGTTAGCTCGGTACCTTTGGGCACTTTCGCGGCCATGCGGTAGAACTTGTACGTAAGGCGTTCGCGTAAATCGATCGCGCTATCGAAGAGAATCCACGGCGTGCGTTCGTCCATCGGTGCGACTACGAACCGGGCTTTGACGTTCTCTTCGCGGTCGTAATTCGACGGGTGATAATCGCCCGTTTCGTCGGGGTCTTCTTCGTCCTCGGGGTCAAATATTTGCACCTTTTTTCCGCCCGATGGACCATCGAGTTTCGGTGGCTTACCGATATGCGGATCTTTCTTTTTCTTACGTAGAATGTCGGCGGCGGCATGTTGGTGAAAGTATAAGTCGGCGGTATACAGTTTATGATCGGCGGCCTTGCGAAGTTCGAACATCGCGAAGTCCAATGTCTCGGCACCGAACTTCGTTCGGAGTAACCCGTGGACGATCGCATCGCTACCGGCGACGCTCGCGGCGACGAGGTCCGCGTGGAACTCGCCTTCGCGCATGACGTTCCGCCGTTGCGAACTAATCAGGTTCAGCACGCCGACCAAAGTCGCGCGAATCGCCCAGAGGATTCCGCCGATGGCCAGACCGAATACGGCGAACCCGCCGCCCGCTTGTTTGAACCATTCGACGGCTTCATCGAGCCAATCGCGACCGCCGACAATGTCGAAAATGATGCGGTAAACGACGTTGGTGTACGCGGATACGAAGCCGCCTTGCGTGAAGTGGCCGAACTCGTGCGCGACGACGGCCTTGAACTCGCTGAGGTTCAGGCAGTTCACCAAGCCCAGCCCGAGCAGCATGTCTTTCTTCGGCGGCACGAACAAGTTAATCAGGCTCGTGCGCGTAATGACGGCCGCGTTGACGTCCGCCGAGACGAACATTTTGCGCGGTTCATCCGCACCGGTTTCCTCGCAGACCTGGCGAATGAACGCGAACAGCGTCGGGTGCTCGCTTTCCTTTAATTCGAGTTGCAATTCCTTCTCGATCGCGTTCTTTTTGAAGAAGCCCTTCACGAGAAACGCAAATATAATCGCCGAGATGATCGAACCCGCAACCGCCAAGATCGACCAGCGTGTTACCTGAAGTGCCAGCCAGATCGTGAGGAAGCCCGTTACGAGGACCATCGTGAAGTAGAGCAGTAAAAAGAGGAACAAACAAGCGAGCAACAGCCATTCCTGCGTCACGTAGGAACGCGGGTATGCGGTGAGGTCGTCGGGCACATCCTCCGGCGACGCGGGGTACGGCAGCGTGTTTGAGCGGGCCATTGAGAACCTCGCAGAGTCGAGCCAAAGTACGTTTGAGTAAAATTATATAGCAAGCGGGTACAAGGCAAACAGCGCGATTTGGGAAGCTCATCGCAATTGGAACCGCACCCAACATGTGTCACCAGTTTCGGTGCGGATAGATCCGGCACTTTGTCGTTGTCCGTCTGGCACGTAAAATGCACAATTGAACTTTGAACGGGTTCCATCACGATCGCACCAGAGGAATCGATTATGCCGGGCGAACTCGTCTCGCAAAGTTACTTTTACCGCACGATTGTCTCGCTCGCTGCGGAGGGCCTTACGGCTCGTTCGCGGTTGAGTCGGCGATTGTTGCGGCGATTGACTTCCAATGCTCGACGGATTTCGCAAGCCCATAGCACGCTCTCGGACTTGATTGCGCGCGGCGAAGGCGTGCCCGTCGAAGCGGAGTGGTTGCTCGATAATTATTACGTCATCGACGAAGTCGTGCGGCAAATTCGCGGCCACATGCCGCAATCGTATTACAGCGAATTGCCGATCATCCCGAACGGTCCCCATGCGGGGCTTCCGCGCGTTTATCCGCTTGCGGCGGCGATCATCGGTCGCGGCGAAGGCTCGCTGGCCGAGCGGGATATCCGCGCGGCTGTCAACGAATATCAGCAAACGACGGCGCTACGGATCGGCGAATTGTGGGCGGTGCCGATCATGTTGCGGCTCGCGGTGATCGAACTGCTTCGCGGCCTCGTCGATCAGATGTTGGCAACGGTTGCGGAACGCAAACAGGCAAACGCGGCGGTGGCCACGTTGCGGCGCGGCGCGCGTCATCGCCTCGATAGTCAACCGAGCGATGCGTACGCGGCGTCGATTTGGGAATCGATCCGCGAAGATGGCACGACCACCGAACGCCTCGACGAATGGGCGGGGCAACACCTCGTCGATCCGCAGACGATCTGCCATCGCGAATTCTGCCGGCAGGCGGCGAATCAAGTTTCGATCGGCAATGCGGTGACGACGTTGCGGATCCTCGGCGTGATCGAATGGAAATCGTTTTTCGAAGAAACGAGCCTCGTCGAAGCAGTGCTAAAAACTGACCCGGATGGCGTGTATTTGAAGCAGGATTTCTCGACGCGCGACCGTTGTCGGCAAGCGGTGGAGGTTCTTTCGCGACGGAGTCGCCGTCCCGAACTCGACGTGGCGCAGGCGGCGATTGCGGCCGCGTCCGTGGAAAAATCGAACGGCCACGTCGGCTATTATCTCATCGGAGATGGGCGTGCCAAGTTCGGTCGCGTCCTCGGCGAGCGCCGCCCGATTCGACGTCGGATTCGTTCGTGGTTGCGCAGCCGGCCGGGGATCGTGTTCTTCGGGCTAATCCTCATCCTTTCGTTGCTGGTGGCCGTGCCCGCGTGGTTTTTCCTCGGTGCGTCGTCGTGGTGGGCGATCGTTTCGGCGTCGCTCGCCATTGGCCTCGTGGCATCGGAAGCGGGCATCAGTTTCACGAACCTGGTGGTGCGAAAATTCACAACGCCGCGCGTGTTGCCGAAGATGGAATTCAAGGAAGGCATACCCGTAGAGTCGGCGACTTTCGTGGTGGTGCCGACGATGATTGGCAAGCCGGAACAAGCGCGCGGCCTCGTCGAACGGCTCGAACGACACTATTTGTCCAACCCCGATTCCTCGCTGACGTTCGCGCTGCTCATCGACTTCATGGATGCCCAATCGGAGACGATGCCGCACGATGCTGTGTGTATCGAGGCGCTGCAAAAGTGCATCGCGACCGTGAATGCGACGTACTGCGCGGCGGGGCCATCGCGGTTTTTCGTGCTGCATCGTGCGCGGAAATTCAATGCATCCGAAGGCTGTTGGATGGGCTGGGAACGCAAGCGCGGAAAGCTCGACGAGTTCAACCGCGTGCTGCGTGGGCAACTCGATACAAGCTACATTTTAAGTCCCGAAGCGATACAGGCGCTGCCGAAAGTGCGTTACGTTCTGACGCTCGATGCGGATACCGTGCTGCCGCGCGACACCGCCACGCAGATGATCGCCACGCTGTCGCACCCGCTGAACCGGCCGCGATTGTCGCCGGATGGTCGCCGTGTGATCGGCGGCTACGCGATCCTTCAGCCGCGCGTGAGCTTCCTTTACCGCACCGGTTTCCGCTCGTGGTTTGCGCGACTGTTCGCAGGCAGTGCGGGCGTTGATCCGTATTCGTCGGCGACTTCGGACACGTACATGGATCTCTTTGGCCGCGGCTCGTTCACCGGCAAGGGCCTGTACGACGTCGATGCCTTTCACGCGACGGCGGGCGAAGCGTTCCCCGAAAATGCGATCCTCAGCCACGACCTCATCGAGTCGAATTACGCGAGATGTGCCTTGGCGACTGACATCGAAGTCTTCGATGAATTCCCCTCGAAATATCACGTGTTTGCGAAGCGCGATCACCGCTGGATTCGCGGCGACTGGCAACTTCTGCCTTGGCTACGGGCAAAAGTGCCATCGCCGAAAGCCGACGGTGCGCGTTTGCCGAACGTGTTGCCGTTGCTCGAACGCTGGAAGGTGATCGACAATTTACGTCGCAGCCTCGTGGCTCCGGCGTCGTTTGCGCTGCTGGTTCTCGCGTGGACGGTGCTGCCGTCACCCGCGTGGGCGTGGACATTATTCGCGCTGTTACCTTGGCTGGTGCCGGGCGTGTTGCTGACGTTCAGTACGTTCCTGCAACTGCGTTCGCGAGCCACGTGGCGGGCGTTGCCGTCGAAGTGGCGATTCGAATTTACGAACACGTTCGGGCAGGCGTTATTGCAAATCGCGTTCCTGCCAGAGTCGGCACGGCACGCGGTTGATGCCATCGCACGCACGCTATTTCGGTTGGCCACGTCGAAGCGGCGGATGCTCGAATGGGAGACGGCAGCCGCCTCCGAAGCGCGTCTCGGCGAGGGCTTGAAGCAGTTCGTGCAAACGATGTGGCCGACCTCTGCGGCGTCGATTGTCATCGCCGTCACGATTGCGGCGATCGCGCCGCACAACCTGTTATTGGCCGCGCCGCTGTTGGCGCTCTGGATCGCTTCGCCGCTCGTTGCGTGGTTCGTCAGCCGGACGCGGGTCGAAGTTGAAACGCCACTGACGCCTTCCGACGAAGCCGAATTGCGCCGGGTGGCGCGCCTCACGTGGTCGTTTTTCGAAGCGTACGTCGGCGAGGCCGATCACTGGCTGCCACCGGATAACTTCCAGGAAACGCCGCTCGGATTGGTGGCACACCGGACGTCGCCGACGAACATCGGGCTGTATCTGCTCGCGGTCGTGGCGGCGCACGATATGGAGTTTGTCGAACCGCAAGTCGTCGTCGATCGCCTGCGGAAAGCGTTCGATACGCTCGACAAACTCGAACGCC
>JANXNT010000489.1 GCA_025353985.1 Limnoglobus sp. | reverse complement strand
CACCCCGTTCACCACCGTACCTTCGGGTGCGAACGAGAGCGTTAAGTTCGGGTCAAGCCACGGATTCCCAAACACGGCAGGGCAATCGCGTGGATCGAGCGGTTCGGCACGTAAAATTAGACGTTTCGGCATCGCGACCTCGGTTCAACAAGTAAGAGTCGGAACGCATCGCGCCGTCCGCCACGGAATCCTATTACTGAGACGGTTGCAGCATGTTCGCCGCTTCAATCAACTTGCGGAATTCGGGCCGGTCGCGAACCGTTGCCAGATCGGGATCGATGCGAATCAGATCGTGGCCGTAACCCTCTTTCAGTGCCGAACGCAGTAGCTCGAACGCCCGCTTGGCATCGTCGGGGTGTGTCTTCGCCGTCAGTGCGTAAACCCCTGCGAGTTGATAGCGAATCTCGGCGTTCGGATTCTGCCCCAGGCAATACTCCGTATCGGCCAACGCCGACTTGCGATCCCCCTGCCGCGCGGACAGTACCGCCCGCCCCGCACGCGCCGTCGCATTGTACGGGTGATATGCGACGAGGACGTTGAGCACCACAATCGCATCGGCTTCGCGATGGAGTTTCTCATCGTACACATTCGCTTTGTTCATCAGCGCGAGGTACGAATTCGGGTGAAGTTTCAGTGCGCGATCGTAATCCGCGATCGCGCCGGTGGCATCGCCCGCAGCCGCTTTCTCCAGCCCGCGCGTGACCCAACTCAGTTCGTCGCTCGGTTCTCGGCGCATTCCCTCGTCGCGATCCTTCACCGCACCGGGCACATTTTGTTGCGCGGAACGTGTGTTCGCCCGCAGGAAAGACAGCCGCGTTTCGGTTGAGCCGCTTTCGATTTCCTTCGTGAAGTCCGCCTCGGCTTCGGCATATCGGCCCGCTGCCACGTACACCTGCCCGCGCTCGATTCGCGCTTTCCGCAGATCGGGTTCGAGTGTCAACACCTTGCTGAAATCGGCGGCCGCCGCGGCGTATTGCTTCTTGCGATAATGGCACAACCCGCGATTGTAATAGCCCATGAAACGCTCGGGCTGAAGCGCAACGCAAGCGTTGAAGCAGCCTTCGGCCTTGTCGTCGCGGCCGAGTATCGACCACGCATGGCCGAGAAGCAGCCACGACCAATCGTGTTTCGGATCGCGGCTCAGTGCCTTCTCGAAGCACGCGATTGCTTCGGGAAATTCACCGGCATCGTGTGCGGCTAACCCGGAGAAATACCAATCGCGGTAGTTCGGCGCGAGCTTCTCCGCACGCTCGTGATACAGGCGCGATTCCGCATCGTGCCCGAGTTTCGCCGCGAATCGGTGCCGTTCGTCCCAGACGACGCGCGGAATCTCGCCGTGAATCTGGAACGCCGCCGCCGCTTGCTCGTTCCGCTGAATCGCCATCTGTGTGTTCGGTTCCAAACGCGACTTCAACAGCAATAACTCGCCGATCTGCTCGATCAATGCGTTCCGCTCGAGTTCTGGAAGTCGCGCAATTGAAGCGGCATTCGCCCATTCGCCGTTACCGAGAACGCCGTATTGCGAAAGCAGTGCGTCGAGCTCGCCGTAAACCTGTTCGCGAGGAACCGCATCGCGATCTCGAAACGTCAGGCGAGCCACGACCGCTGGCATGGCCCGTTCGAAGTCGCGATACTGTTGGATCGCAGCACGGTCGGCGCTGAGGTTCTGCAAGTGTTGTTGCCGTGTGACAACGTGCGAGGACAGCGCGAGAATGAGCAGGGTTGCCAGTAGCGCCACGCTGCCCGTCGAGGCAATCAGCGGGTGACGGCGACGCCACTTCCGACCGCGTTCGCGGATCGATGGTTCGCGCGTAAAACGCAACGCCGCATTCGTCAATTGCCGTTGCAGTT
This sequence comes from Limnoglobus sp., assembly GCA_025353985.1. Lineage (GTDB taxonomy): Bacteria > Planctomycetota > Planctomycetia > Gemmatales > Gemmataceae > Limnoglobus. Next base: position 864 of record JANXNT010000489.1, on the reverse strand, counting down.
CGTCCGCCAATTCTTGCGCGGAGGTATATCGCGAGGCGGGATCATACGCGAGGCACTTGCGAAGAATTGATTCAGTGCTAGGTGAAATGTTCGAATTCGCATCGCGGAGCCGCGGCAATGGATCGATGCCCACGAACGGGGATCGACCGATCATCAGTTCTGCGAGCACAAGGCCGAGCGAGTAAATGTCCGCACGCGCATCGACGACGGTCGTGCCCGTTTTCATCGCGATCAACTGTTCGGGGGCCATATACGCCGGCGTTCCGCCGACACCGGCTGCGCTGTCACTTGCGCTATCCGCCGCAAGGTTAAAGTCGAGCAACATCGGCTGGCCTTCATCGGTGAGCAGCACGTTGGCGGGCTTGATGTCGCGGTGCAAAATGCCGCGATCGTGCGCGTGCGCCAATGCCTCGGCCAGCTTCCACCCGATCCAGAGGACCGCCTCCGGATACGACAATTTCCGCAACTGATCGAGCGGCACGTGTTGTGGCGTTTTCGGTGCCGTCTCGACCGTGCGCGAATCGTCGAACAACTTCGTAAGGCTCGCACGATCCACCACCGTATCGGCGAGGGCTTTCCCGGATGCGGGCCACACTTGTTGCGCGTGCAGCGCCGTGAGTACATCCGCGAGCGTCGTCGAACCGAGGTACGGCATCACGATAATTTGCGAACTGCCGATCCGCTGCGTCGAGTAGATCGGCACGATGTTCGTGTGCTGCAACCGTGCGAGCGTTTCCGGTTCGCTCAGTTCGAACTTCGTCGAAATCTTTAACGCCACCCAACGCCCCGCGAGATCGGTTTGCCCGGCGAGATACACCCGACCGAACGAACCCCGACCGAGTTCGCGAAGGATGCGAAACGAAC
>JANXNT010000462.1 GCA_025353985.1 Limnoglobus sp. | reverse complement strand
CCACGCCAGAAACATGTCAACCGACATACACAGCGTGACATGATCTCCCGAATACAGACCTGTTGGCCGGTTTTCGTATTTATTGCGGTATAACTTTACCCACAGATCGTTTTTGGCATGCTGAATAATTTTTGCGAAGCTATATGGAAATTCTTCATCGCCGCTAAATGTAAGATAAACTCCTCCGCTGTGAAGGGTCTTTCCATCTGGACTAGGTTCAAAATTTAGTGCCATGTCGAAAGCAATCTAAATTTAGTTAGAAACACTTTTCCGTAAAAATCGGGGACATCTAGTCGATCGCCGATCGTATCATGTTTCTTCAGTCAACTCACTGATAAGATCCGGTGTCTGCCTGTTCCAATTTTCGCCAAAATGCTCCCATAGAGTAACTAATCCTAACAATTCCGGAGCACTATGCGCCGCGAACATACTATTTGTGCAAGATGCGTAATATAAGGTGACATTATCATTATCTGTAGCATATGATACAGACAATTTATAACCCTTATTTTCCAGTATTATCAATGAAGGATTGTATGTGCCATAAGTCGTAATTAGTGAAAACATCAGTTGCAGCCTTAGGTTAGCTTTATTTGCCGCTTACTTGTACATCGGCTGGAACAACACCTTCGATCAGTACTTCTTCGTTGTTATCCATAATTTGTTTGATGGAACTAGCTTGCTTCGCAATTTTGTTGACGCCATGGTCCTTTATAAGGTCACGTGTTGCCGTCGAATTATTTACTACGATCACTCCGGCCAAAACTAACGATGCAACATTTTCTTCCGCAACTTTAGTGACACGATTCGGGTTTCCAGCAAATCTAACTGCTGCCTTGAAAGATGTCGTCCATGATTTATATATGGAGTCAGCGTGTCCAATATTAGTCTGTTTGACGTGATCAAACGAAATTTGCGCACGTTCAGCAAGTATTAAAGCAGTGTTAATTGCCGAGCCAATCGGTCCTGAACCTGGAACATGCGCTCCATCACCGCGATACAGGTAAGTATTATGCGCCCATGCGGCCCAACCCCAGCTTTCGTCGCCGACGAAGTAGGTGTGGAAATCGGCCACGCGCAGATTGTACACCAGTTCCCATTCGCCGGTGTCGTAAACGTCCTCGATTGCCTTCCAGTCGCCGTTTTCGCTCAGAATCCAGTCGTTTGCTTGCAACTCTTTGGCGGCGAGCTAGCCCTTTTCGTGTGCGTAGAACGGGTGTTCGTGCGTCGTGCGGATCACCTGGCCGGCCACGTGCAGGTGCAACACACCCGCGAATCGCTCGAACACTTCCTCCACGCGCTTCGCTTCAATCGGCCCGCTCGCATCGAATTCGCTACGCGAATACAGCAAGTCCCCTTCGCGAATCTCCTCGACATTGCGATACCCGCTCGGCGTCCACAATTTCGTACCGGCTGCAAAACAACCCGCGTTCAGATACTTGCAGCCAAACTCTTGCAGGTACGCTTACAATTCATTCAACTTGACATCGAGCGTCGTTTGCAATGCCTTCAAGTTCGCAAACGTCGCTTACGGCGTCGGGGCCGTGCTCCCCGGCGCGTTGATCTTTTGGAAAATCCCCTTATGCACATCCCCCCACGCGTCGGCGGACGCTGGTTCCGGATTGACACCCAAGCGAACCTGCGGCGCAGCGATCAGCAACGATCCGACCGAGAACAGCCATGTGCCAATCATTGCCACGATCATCCGATGGGGGATCGAGAGCATAGCCATTCTCCTCAAAACAGAACGAAACTCGGGAATCGAATCAATTGTACCATGAAACATCGATCCGTACCGAGGAAAAACCGCCAGGCGATTTTCCATTATCCACGTTGAATTCGAGGTTGCACCCACACGATTTCTGGAAGTCAATAAGCTTACGTTTAATTGACGTAAGTCAGAATTCGTGTCGTGCACGGAGTGACATAGAAAGTGCGCGCAATGACATAGAAAAGGCGCGCGGTGACATAGAAAGGACGCGCAAAGACATAGAAAAGGCGCTTTTGGACGCGAAAGGGTCGTAGTCGTCTCTTATGCGTAATCGATGTCCATCGACGCAAACCGCGACAGGATATCAGGATAAGGCAAACGACCCAAAACAAATCAGCGAAAGCCGATCAAAAAAGGGGCTTATTGAGACGAAAAAACACGAAAAACACGGTTTGAAAACTTTCGCAATTCGGACTTACGTCAATTATGAGAGGCGTTTCTCGTAGCCTGACGGCCGCAATCGTGGTAATGTGGGGCACCCTCTCAGTCGATCTCACACGGATGCTGACATGCGTTGCCCGCTTGCTGTTTTGATCTGGTTTACGGCTCTGCCGGCGTTCGCCGCCGAGCCGATCCTTGCCTTCAAGAATGCCACGATTCATACCGGTACCGGCGAGCCGATTCTGGCCGGTACGCTGATCGTGCAAGATGGCAAAATCCTGGCGATCGGCAAGGATATCGCGATCCCGGCAGATGCCACGACGACGGACCTCAAGGGTGCGGTGATTATTCCTGGCCTCGTCGATACGCACTCGCACATCGGCATCTACCCGAAACCGGCAATTGCAGCCCACCAAGACGGCAACGAGATGAGCGGCCCCGTGCAATCCGGCGTGCGGGCGCTCGATTCCATCGACCCGAACGACCCCGGTATCCGCATGGCCGTTGCGGGTGGCATTACCGTCGCGAACATCATGCCCGGTAGCGGAAACGTCATCGGCGGGCAGACGCTTTACGTGAAACTACACGGCAACAGCGTCGAGCAAATGCGCATCCTCGGGAAGCTGCCCGATGGTACCGAAGTGCTCGGCGGGCTGAAGATGGCGAACGGCGAAAACCCCAAGGGCTACGGCAAACGCGGGCTGGCCCCGTTCACGCGGATGAAGGTCGCCGCACTGCAACGCGAGCAATTCCTGAAGGCGAAAGAATACCTCGCCAAGTTGGGCACCGACAAGAAACCCGACCGCGATCTGTCGCTCGAACCGCTCGTCGAAGTGCTTCTAAAGAAGCGTACTGTCCACTTCCACTGCCACCGTGCGGACGACCTCATGACGGCATTACGAATCGCTGAGGAGTTCGGGTTCGAGATCGTTTTGCAACACGGTACGGAAGGGTATCGCATCGCGGACATTCTGGCGAAGAAGGCGATCCCCGTATCGCTGACGCTCGTCGAAAGCCCTGGCGGTAAAGCCGAAGTGATGGGGTTGCTCGAAGAAACGGCGGCGATTCTGGACAAAGCCGGCGTGCCCGTTTGCATCAACACCGACGACTTTATTACCGAATCGCGGTTCTACCTGAAGACCGGTTCGATTGCGGTTCGCGGCGGAATGTCCGAGGCCGCTGCACTGCGTGCGCTGACGACGACACCCGCGAAAGTGCTGCACCTCGATCACCGCGTCGGCAGCTTGGAGAAGGGCAAAGACGCCGACTTCGTCGTGCTGACCGGCTCGCCGTTTTCGGTGTACACGAAGGTACAACAAACCTGGATCGACGGCGTAAAACGCTTCGACGCCAGCGATGCGAAGGATCGCAGTTACCGCGATGGCGGGCTGTGGTTGTCGAACCACGACCAAGTACCGACGCTGCCAGAAGTCGTGGCACCGAAGCCTGCGATCGTTCCGGAGATTCGCAAAAAGACCGACCTGGGCAGCGCGAAAACCTTCGTGATCTCGGCGGGCCGCATTCATACGGGCACGGGGCCGCCGATCGAAAACGGAGTGATTGTCGTCGAAAATGGCTTGATTAAGACGATCGGGCCGCGTGCCAGTACCGGCGTACCTGCCAACGCGCCGATCCTGACGGCGCGGGAAATATCGCCCGGCCTGATCGATCCGCACACCGTTGCGGGCCTTAGCGGCGCGTACAACATCCCCGCCGACCAGGATCAGGACGAAACCAGCGACCCGAATCAGGCCGATTTGCGCGTCCTCGATGGCTTCAACCCCACCGAGCCGCTGATGGAGTTTCTGCGTGCGAATGGCATTTCGATCATCCATGCAACACCGGGCCGCGCGGCGGTGATTGCGGGCCAATCGGGCGTGTTCCGCACCGATGCCCGCACCGTGGAATCGGCGGCAATCAAGCCCGTAGCGGGCATCCTCATCAACCTCGGTGAGACGCCGAAAGAAGTCTTCAAGGACAAAGGCCCGAAGACCCGGATGGGCGTGGCGGCACTCGTTCGCAAAGCGTTTGCCGAAGCGCAGAGTTACAAGCTGAAAAAGGATGCCACGAGTGCGGTGACGCCGAAACACGAATCGCTGCTGCCTGCACTCGCGGGCACCGTGCCTGTGTACTTTGCGGCACACCGTGCGGACGATATTCTCACGGCGCTGCGTATCAGCGATGAGTTCAAATTGAAGCCGATTCTGGTGCTCGCGACCGATGGTTACCTCGTGGCCGACGAGCTGGCGAAGCGCAAAGTGCCGGTGATCGTTCACCCGACGATGCAACGGCCCGGTGGCAGTATGGAGACGCGGAATTCGTTCCTGGGGAACGCGGCCGCACTGCAAGCCAAGGGCGTGTCGGTGACGATTTGCACGAGCTACGAAGGCTACGTGCCGAAACAGCGGAACCTGCGACTGGAAGCGGGCGTGGCGGCCGCAAACGGCCTGGGCCACGAAGGTGCGATGCGGGCGATCACGATCGATGCGGCGAAGCTCCTCGGCATTGAGGACAAGTACGGCAGTATCGAAGTCGGCAAAGTGGCGGACATCGTGCTGTACGACGGCGACCCGTTCGAGCCAACGACGCACGTCACGCACACAATCCTCAACGGCAAACTGCGATTCGATCGTGCGGAGTATCTGAAGTTGCCGTTCGAGCGACGCATCTTGCCGATTGTCAGTGGCGGGGGCGGCGTCGGCTGTTGCCTCGGGATTTGGTGAAAAATCGACTCTCCTCGTCGACGTAAGTCACCATTGCGAATGTTTTCAAACCGTGTTTTTCGTGTTTTTTCGTCTCAATAAGCCCCTTTTTTGATCGGCTTTCGCTGATTTGATTTGGGGTCATTTGCCTCATCCTGCGATGCGAACTCGGTTTGCGTCGATGGACATCGATTACGCATAAGAGACGACTACGACCCTTTCGCGTCCAAAAGCGCCTTTTCTATGTCATTGCGCGTCCTTTCTATGTCACCGTGCGCCTTTTCTATGTCATTGCGCGCACTTTCTATGTCACTCCGTGCACGACACGAATTCTGACTTACGTCATTTCCACGCAAACTTATTGACTTCAGAAAATCGTGTGGGTGACGGAATTTTTGTCAGATGTCGAACCCGGATCCGTTACACTGGTCGAAGCCGCTCGTGCCAGCCCGCTGCGCAAGCAAGGGGTTGCGGTTCCACGGTCGAGAGACTGCGTGAAGTGGCTTGCGGGTTTCCCTTGCTTGCGCAGCGGGCTGGCCGGATTGGGACTGCGTGGAGTTTACTGCGGGTTTTCCCTCGCTTGCGCAAGCGCGCAAGCGAGGGATCGCGAAACGGGACACCTCGCTTCGCGATCCGGAATGCAGTAAACTGCGTGTTCCCCGTATCGCTGCCCCGCCAACGGACGCTCTCCTGTGCTGTCGTTGTTTACCGAATACCTACCCGAATCGCTGGCGGTCGTTCTGACGGCACTCGTTTGCGCCGGGTTGGTCGTGTCGTTTATGGGCGTGTCGGCACTCATGTTTATTTGGGCCGAACGCAAAATCTCCGCGCGAATGCAAGATCGCCTCGGGCCGACGCGGACGGGGAAGTTCGGCCTGCTGCAATCGCTTGCCGACGGTATTAAGCTCATTACCAAGGAAGATTTCGCCCCCGATGGTGCGGACCGCGTGCTGTTTCGTGCGGCCCCATACTTGGCGTTTTGTGCGGCGTTCGCGGGGTTCATCGCGTTGCCGTTCGGGTCGGGCGTGGCAGTGCAAACGCTGTCGATCGGCGCGTTCTTCATGCTCGCGGTGCTTTCGAGCGAGGTCTTCGGCGTGATGCTGGCGGGGTATGCCTCCGGTAGCAAGTGGGCACTCTTCGGCGGGATGCGTGAGGCGGCACAGGTGGTTAGCTATGAGGTGCCACGCTCGATCTGCGTGCTGGTGCCGATCTGCATTGCGGGCACGCTGAACTTGACGACGATTGGCCAACAACAAGTCGGCGGGTTCTGGAATTGGTACGTCTTTCACGACCCGTTCACGTTCGTGGCGTTCCTCATTTTCTTCATCGTGGCGACCGCGAGTTGCAAGCGCGCACCGTTCGATTTAGCCGAAGCCGAGAGCGAACTGGTGGCGGGTTTCCACACCGAATATAGCGGTATCCGCTGGTCGTACTTCTTCATGGCGGAGTACGGCAGCATGTTCGCGATGAGCGGCCTTGCGGCGATGCTCTTCCTCGGCGGCTGGCACACTGGCGTGCTGCCCTACGAGCTAACCGTGGCGTTTGGTCCGTGGCTCGGCGTGCCGCTGAATGCGTGCGTCGTTATTGCGAAAGGCACGCTGCTTGTGATCGTCATGATGTGGATGCGCTGGTCACTGCCACGATTGCGAATCGATCAAGTGATGATGACCTGCCTGAAATACTTTCTGCCGATCAGTTGCGTGCTGCTTCTGGGCGTGTGCGTCTGGCAGTTGTACATCCCAAAGGCGATCGGCGACGGTATGAAGTGGGTACTCGCCGGTGGCACGATTGCCAGCATTCTCGGCGTGAGCATCAGTTTGTTTCGGCCCCTACAACATGCGCCCGCTGGGCAATTACCGGGCGCGTGGGGGAAATGAACGTGAGCCTGAACGCAATCGTGTTCCTAATCATCGCTACCACCGTGGCCGCTTCGGCGGTGGGCGTGGTGACATCGAAAAGCATCGTCCGTTCGGCGGTTTGGTTGTTGCTCACGCTCATCGGCATTTCGTTCGTTTATTTCCTGCTCGGTGCGGAGTTTCTCGGTGCGGCACACCTCATCGTCTACGTCGGCGGCACGCTCGTGCTCGTCGTATTCGGCGTGATGTTGACGGCCGGCGGACCGTTTACGACACTCGCGAATCGCCGTTGGGAATGGGCCGTGGGCGTTGCGATTGCCACGCTGTTGTTCGGTATCCTCGTGACCGCGTCGTTGCAACTCGGCGCGAATACGCCTTCGCCGACAGGCGATATGCCCGGTACGGGTTTGCTTGGGTTGGCGTTCCTCGGCGTGCCCGATCCCGCGAGTAAAGTCGGTACATCGTACCTGTTACCGTTCGAGATCGTCTCGGTGCATTTACTCGTCGTGCTGATCGGGGCGGCGTATTTGGCGCGTGCGAAGAAGCGAGCAACCCCATGACTGACATCGGCCTGACACCGTTTCTGATACTCAGCGCGTTCCTGTTCGCGTGTGGGGTGCTTTGCATCACGACGAAGCGCAACGCCGTCGGCATCCTGATGGGCGTCGAACTCGTATTGAATGCAGCGAATATTAACTTCGTCGCGTTCGCACGCTACGTGCCATCGTTTCGGCTGGAAGGGCAGATCTTCGCGCTGATGGTGATCGTGCTCGCCGCCGCCGAAGCCGCCGTGGCACTGGCGATCATCTTGAACTTCTACAACAACCGCGGCACAATCGACGTGGATCGGGCAAACGAGCTGAAGGGGTAGGAAAGTAATGAGAAACATCATCGACGCATACCTGATCGGAGATTCGCTGGCCGTCCGCGGACCGAAGCATCGGCTGCTTAACGTTCCGTTGAAGGCTCTCTCATCGCTTCGCGATAAACCGCGAGAGGCGCAGCGCAAGTTTGAGATCGATCCGGATGGCTCCTTCCTCTACTGGCCAGACCTCGATGTCCACCTCGGCTGGAACCAGTTCCTTCAGGCGGTCGATCCGGAAGCGCTTCGGAAGGCTCAACAACGGAGTGAAGGGTTTAACCAGCGATATGGTGCCGCCATTCGGACCGTCCGTGAGGCGGCGGGGATCTCGCAGACGAAAGTCGCGGGACTTACCGACCGACACGTCCGTCGCATCGAGCAAGGCGAGGTCCGTGCCACAAGCAAAGCACTGGCCGCGCTCGCAGCGGCTCACGGCCTCGACGCTAACGCCTATATGGAGAAGTTAGCAAAGGCTCTGAAGTGATTCCTGGTGTGCCGCTGGCTGCCAAAATCTCATCTTTTTGGCACACAACTGATAAGTAAGTCTTGAAGAAAATAAGTTGCTGTCGGTTGCACTTCTGCCGTCAACCACACGCTGAATGCCGCTTCGGCTTGTTCCACTAATGCTTCTGCGTCTACGTGTATAACGTTAGTTGTGCCGTCGTATTCAGCTTTTAATCTCGCTTCTTGCAACTGTTTCAAAGCCTCTGCAATCTGTCGCAGTTCAGCGGTACCCTTGTCAGTGTTTTTTCTGGCTAAATACTCTGTGCAAAAATTCTTCATCTGCCCGTGCTGAAATATCCTTCCCAGCCGTGGCCGAAACGCAACGTCCTTTACGATGTTGTTCATCGCTGCTGTGATCAGCAGGTGAAAGACTGCATAATACGCCGTCGTAATCGCGCGACGCAAGTCGCTCTCGATCTGCGTTCCGGGATTCCGATCGAATAAATTTCGTGCGATAGTCAAAAGTTCTGTCGGGTTGATGGGCATTCGTTACCGCCCCTTTGTTTTGTGTTCTTTCGCGGTATTCAGCCGGATATGTGGCCAGCGATCGATTTTGGATTCGACCAGTTCTTGGCGGACGGACATGGACAACTCGGTCGATGCCTTACCAAGTTGTCCATAAGGAATACTCTTTTCGTCTACATAAACGTTCACCCAGATGGCCTCTTCTCCGTCCGAATCGTCCTTGAATTCGTAGTCCCAATTCAGCACCCACGGTGGAAATGTCGTGCCCCGCAGAACCTGTTCGACTACTTTCGCATCCTCGCGCATCGTCAAATACGCCCCGAGTATGTCGAGGAGCTTTTGAAAAGGGACGCTTGCGGCCCGGAATTGCTCTTCCGTTGCGGATTCATCGGGAGGGACGTGATTCGCCACTGACAGAAACTCCTGCACCGCTTCTTCGAGTTCTTTCTGGCGCGTTTTTCCGAGTTCTTGGAAGTCGGCGGGATCGAAAGCGAAAACCGACTTCGGTGTCAGCCAGATCGCAGCCCGTACCAACATCTTCTTCGTTTTCTCTGCATCCACGACCGGGCTGTCGGCCGGTGCTTGGGCATGGACGAAGAGGTTTCTGGCGATTCGAAAGTGGCTGAGAAAATCGCGTCGGGAGCCGCTTCGCTTGGATTCTTGAACGCGAATGATCTTGCCCTGATCGATTGCAACGAGCTTTTTCTCGTCTTCGAATTCGAGTAGAAATCGGATTCCGTCGATCGGCGAACCGTCGGGCTTATTCCAATTTCCAATGGTGTCCGTTGCGGCACCGACGCACAAGCCATCGCGGAAGTGGAAGTTGCCCGTGAAACGGATATCGCTCGGGGTGGTAAAAACGACGCTCTCGGTGCCGTCACCCTTGAGATACATTCCGTTCGCGTCGAATCGGTCTAAGAAATCATTGGCAGTCATCGGTGGTCTCCTGTATCGATTCTAACATAGACAATCGATACGACACCACGTGATTCTCAACATCACCTCGGTGGGCCGCTTGCGATGACGACGGTTCCGCTGGCGGGGGGTTCGTTGGGCTTCACGTCTTTCGGTGTGGCGAACATTGCCACGCCGATCACGGCGAGAACGCCGGCGACCAGGCCCAGTTTGGCTTCATCGGACATAATTTGTTCTCCTCACGCAGAGTTTCATCTTCGCGCGATCCAACCATTCCTTCGCCCCGACTTGAGCCTTTCTTCAGATTATCTGTTGGACGGCGACCCGAACGAACGCGAGAATGCGAATCGCTGGCAAGGTCGGCGGCTCCGGTGTAACCGGCTTTCTTTTCCTAGCTTCCCACGGATGGCACATGGAACCGGTTCAGTGGCTCGCTGCTCTCGTCATTGCGATGGCGGTGGTGGCGGTCGTTCGTGGCGTCGATGTTCGCATTGCGCTCTTTGCGGCGGCATGCGTTCTGGCGGCGCTCGCGAACAATCTCCCGCTCGTGTTGCGGTCGTTCTTCGAGACATTTAGCAACGAAAAATTCGTCGTGCCGATCTGCTCGGCAATGGGATTCGCGTATGTGCTTCGCCGCACCGAGTGCGATCGGCACCTCGTGCAATTACTCGTGAAACCGCTGCAGCACGTGCGGTATTTGCTCGTGCCGGGCGTTGTCGTCATCGGGTTTATCGTGAATGTGCCGGTCATCAGCCAGACGAGCGTGGCGGTGTGCATCGGCCCGGTGGTGGTGCCGTTGATGCGGGCGGCCGGATTCCGCGCGATGACGATTGCAGCATGCCTGTGCCTCGGCGCGTCGATCGGCGGCGAACTCCTGAACCCCGGCGCACCGGAGCTTTTAACCGTGTCCGCGAAGACCGGCGTCGATTCGCGAACGCTCTCGATGACCCACTTACCACCGTTGCTGTTCCCGTACGCGATCATCACGTTGCTGGCATTCTGGTTGCAAACGATGTGGGAAGAACGACGCCACCCGACGGTGGTGCCCGTGGAAGTGGAAGCCGCAACGGCGTTACCGTCGATCTCGCTCGTGAAGGCGGCGGTGCCGATGGTGCCGCTGTTGTTATTGTTCCTGACGGGGCCACCGTTGAGCCTGTTTCCCGTGCCGATGCATTGGCTGGCAGACAACCGCGAATCGTTCGGCAGTCGGCTCATCGGCGCGGCAATGTTGTTCGGCGTACTCGTTGCGGCGGTGGTGTCGCCACGGAAAGCGAAGGATTGCGCGAAGCAGTTTTTCGAAGGTGCAGGCTATGGTTTCGCCACGATTGTCAGCTTAATCGTGACCGCGACCTGCTTCGCCGATGCGATGAAAGCGTGCGGGTTGGCGAAGTCGCTCGGCACGCTCATCGGCCACGCACCGGAGATGCTCACGCCACTTGCGGCGATCGTTCCCGGCGCATTCGCGTTCATCAGCGGGTCCGGAATGGCGAGCACGAAAGGGCTGTACGAATTCTTCTACGACCCCGCAATCGCGCACGGCTACGACGCCCCCGGCGTCGGCGGAATCGTCTCGATCGCATCCGCCGCCGGCCGAACGATGTCTCCCGTGGCCGCCGTCGTTCTCATGTGCGGAACGCTAACCGGCGTGAAGCCGTTCGACATCGTCAAGCGCGTCGCCGGACCACTCTTGATCGGGCTGACCGCTACCGTGATCCTGCGAATGTGCGGCGTAGTTTAAGATCCAACAGTGAATCCATTTCGGGTTTCCGGGTCTTGTTAGCCCGAAGCGCTAGCGAGGAACATTCACCCTTCCGCGAATGATGGTCGTGGTGAGTCTTCGAAACACGACGGTTCATACGCCCGACATCGTGTTGTCGTCGTTTATAATGGCCGTTACGCCCGTCTTATGCGGGCGTTGAGCCGTGACGCGGATTGCGACCTTTGCAGTAAGGAGGATTTCGAATGACGACCGCGACTTTAATGGCACCCGCGCGAGTGGTTGCGCGACCGGCGGTGAAAGCCTGGACGGTGCCGGAGTTTCATCAGATGGGCGAACTCGGTTGGTTCCAAGGCCGCCGGGCGATGCTGATTCACGGAGTCATTTTAGAGGACGATGCGATGAACCCGCCACATGCCATCGCGCTCGAACTGACGAATGAAACTCTACGAACCGCGTTCGGGGCCGGTTGGCGTTTCTGCATACGTATGCCAATGGTGTTCGGGCAATCGACCGACCCACAGCCAGACCTCGCCGTGATTGCCGGGAACGCGCGGACCGCAAATGCACATCCGACGACGGCGGAATTGATCGTGGAAATCAGCGACACGTCGCTGCGTTACGACACGACGGAGAAGATGAGCTTGTACGCGGCGGCACTGATCCGCGAGTATTGGGTGCTCGATGTCAACGGGCGTCAACTGCTCGTGCATCGCGAACCCGTTGCCGACGCGACTGCGATATTTGGCTTCCGTTACGCTTCGATTCAAGCCTTCGGCCCGACTGACAGCGTATCGTCACTCGCGCAGCCATCGGCGACGGTTCGCGTCGCGGAGATGTTGCCGTGACTGCCGTATTGCCAGTTGGAGACACTCGGCTATTTCGAGGGCAAACGAGTCGAACGGATTCGCGGTGAGATCGTAGGCAAATAGCCTTTCCTCAACAATTTACAGGATAAACATGAGGAATTTGACACGTGACTCTCAAGTGATACGATCTACGATATTTCGTAGAATTGTACTTGTTACGTTTATTGCTGTAATAGGGTTTGTCATTGGTTATTTCACATTTAGCAACAATGATTCTCGCGATGTTGAACATCTGCCAGTTCGTAGATCAGGCGAACGATTCGACACAATATGGGGGTTCGCAGGTAGCGACTGCATTGTATATGCACCCGATCATGGCCCGATTACCGTTTACCAGGTGCTTGGTCACGTGTACGTAGCACAAGCGACAAAAATCGATAATGAGTTTGTAATCAACTCGTCGAATTGGTCATCAGATAAATGGAACAAGTTTAAATCTAACAACAAAATGGCCAATCGCTTTTCTTATCCGTGCAAACTAGAGCTACGAAATTTAAATTGAAAATTCATCGACGTTATGAGCGCGATGCTATTTTCGGAGACTCAAAAAAAACCATGGCGTGAAAGTCGCATTCATGTACTGGATAGTAGACAGTCCTGGATTATCAGTGACGAATCGATTTGTAGGTTAGAAGAGTAATCGTAGCCTTCCGTCTCGTGAAGTCGCCTCTTCGCCCCGGATGGGGCGACGGAATGTAGCCACGGGTGGAGTGACACTCAAGTTACGTGAAGTTGCAGTTGACGGTGATTTCGGGTCATTTCGGTTCGGGTTCACCCGTTTTGGCAAAGGTACTGATGCGTCATTTCGACATGGGAATTCTCGCCATCGAAACCTTCGAGGATCTTGGTTTTCGGGCCTGAAGGGTCCGTTCCTAAAGCCCAGGTCGGAGTGAGCGCAGCGAACGCAGGCCTGGGGAAATTTCGAAAATATCCCCCGTCCTGAAGGGACGGTTCAGGCTGGATCACACTGAACGGTCCCTTCAGGACCGTAGCCGTTTGCTCTTGCTTTCCCAGGCCTCCGCTCGCTTCGCTCGCTCCGACCTG
>JANXNT010000453.1 GCA_025353985.1 Limnoglobus sp. | reverse complement strand
GTGCGGCACATCGAACAAAATCGCAACGTGCCGATGTACCGAACGAACATCGCTTGCAGTGCAGCCGGGCGGTTCCACGGGCCGATGGTCGTGAGTATGCGACCGCTGACGCCGGCACACGCAATTCAAGCGACGACCATCTGCGCCCGCTACCCACTCGCGCATGGTGCGCCGATCCATTTCGGCGACCCGACCGCCATCGGAATACCCGACATCGACACTCCCGATTTCGGCGACGCCGTGACGATCCACCCCGCCGAAATCCCCGTGTTCTGGGCGTGTGGCGTCACCCCGCAAGCCGCGCTCATGGCCGCAAAACCGCCATTCGCCATCACGCACAAACCGGGCCACATGTTCCTCACAAACCTACGTGACCACGACCTTCAAACAGCCTGATTCCTGCCAGCCCGCAGCGCAAGAGCGCAAGCAAGGGGAGTCATCGCGAAACTCCCCTCAGTCTCTCGACCGTTGAAGTCCAACCCCTTGCTTGCGCAGCGGGCTGGCAGGATAAACCATTTGGAACTGAAAAATGACTGCACCAGCGAAAACGAATCTAACCGTTGCCGAGTATCTGGCGATCGAGCGTAAAGCCGAATTCAAAAGCGAGTTCTTTAACGGCGAGATGTTCGCGATGGCGGGCGCGAACCGCCTCCACAACATCGCAAACGAGAACCTGACTTTACGAATCGGAATGCAACTGATCGATGGCCCCTGCCGGACGTTGTCGCGCGATCAGCGCGTGCGAATTGGCCGCACGGGGTTGTATTGCTACCCCGATCTCATCATCGTCTGCGGGCCGCCGGAGTACGCGATTGAAGACCCCGATACGCTCGTCAACCCGCGAGTGATTGTTGAGGTACTGTCCGATTCCACCGAACGCTACGACCGGACCACGAAGTTTGAACACTATCAACAATTGCCATCTGTCATGGAATACGTGATGGTGTCTCAACACCAGCCGAGGTGCGAACGATTCACCCGCACCGCAGGCGGCGTGTGGACCTTCGTCGCATTCGTCGGCATGGATGCGAAGCTGGAACTGACATCGGTACCCGTCCAAGTGCCGCTCGCCGATATCTACACGGGCGTCGTGTTCCCCGAACCATAATCAGACAACGGCGTTTAAACGCGCCGCGAAGGCTCGGCGCAGCGAAGCGCGAAGTCGCGTAACATTCGCGACATCATCCGACACATCCTGCCCGCGATTCGCTACTAAGACTACGCGGCGCGGCTAAACGAATGAAGATGAGAATTCGATGCGAATGCCAGCTTTTCAAACCTCAAGACTCCGCAGGAACGCGGCCTGCTGCCAAGGGTACAAACGCAGTGAATGTTGCGATCCGTTTGAATCCCGGAAGATTAAGACGACCGATGACATCAGGAAGCCCCATGAGCGGCTGACAGAGAGAATCTGATCCCGCCGAACGACGTGCTCCAAATCGTAGAAGACCGTGATCATCGAGAATGGGAACCAAGATGTGACCCAGAGCAAATCTTTCGTGACAACGATTCGCAGACAGTTCCGCGCCCCGCCCAGCCGGGTGAGAATGTTCTTCCGCGAATGGCCCGAAGCAAACCACACCTGGTAGATGATGTCCGCAGGCTTGATGGATGGTGCCATGAGAACGCCCAGTCGAATCATCCTTCTGCCGTCGATCTTGTTCTTCGATTGCTATGCCTTCGCATTGAGAATCGTTATAGTATGATAACGGTGCCATAGGCAAGGGTCAAACAATTTCGGTGGATTGCATGCGATTTTTGTTGTTGCCCACACGATTTGTCAAAGTCAATAAGTTTTAGACGATTTGACGTAAGTCGGAATTGTGCGTCGTGCACGGACGTATCCAGAAGTGCGCCGAAATGACACAGAAGTGCGCGCAAATGACACAGAAAAGGCGCGCACGGTCGATTTTAGGTCGCATAGTGACCCAAAAA
>JANXNT010000444.1 GCA_025353985.1 Limnoglobus sp. | reverse complement strand
ACACGCCAGCGCCAACATCGCCATTTCGGGGACGACGAGCGAAATCGAGCCGGTCAGGGCGTCCGTCAGGTTGGTGTCAGCCAGCGGGTTCACAGCGTACTCGGGGTCAAGTGTCGGGATCGTCAGTAGTAACCGAAGTCGTGAGAATTACTCGTAAACGCGTTGCCGTTCGGATTCGACTGCGTCTGCGGGATTCACTGCGGTCGGGTCGATTCGCAATCGGGCGCGATTCGCAAGTTGACTGACGCGGTTGACATCGGTCTCGATGACATCGAGCAACGGTTGCGGATACAGGCCGAGCGTCAGGCACAGCGCGGCCATGAAGGCGACGGGTACGAGTTCGCGGCCACCGATGTCGCCGGGCGGGACGGTGACGGCTTCGATGCGAGCCGGTTCTTGCAGCGGGCCGAAGAAAACGCGGCGCAACATCGTGAAGATATACCACGACGACAGCAGAATACCGACCGCCGACACGATTGCCAAACTGTAGCCGACGAGCTTGAGATTTCGCGTGTCGAACAACCCCGCGAGCATCAGCATTTCGCTCACGAAGTTATTCAGGCCCGGCATCCCGACGCCCGCTAAGCAGATGACGATCGTAAAGAACGTGTAGCGCGGGTACTTGCCCCACAACCCGCCGTATTGCGTCGCATCGAGTGTGCGGTAGCGTTGCGAAAGAAACACGAGCAAGGCGAACATCGCGCCCGCCGACAGACCGTGATTGACCATGTGCAAAACCGATCCCGACAGCGCCTCGCGGTTCATCGCGAACAAGCCGATGACGAGGAAGCCGAGGTGCGACACGCTACTGTACGCGGCGAGGAGCTTCAGATCGCGTTGGGCATACGCACAAAATGCGGCGTAAACGATGCCGATGGCACCGAGCGTGCCCATGACGGGCAGTCCGTACACGACGGCCGCTTCGGGCACGATCGGGATGACGATCCGCAAGATGCCGTACGTGCCGAGTTTCGCCAGCACCGCCGTCAGCAGCATCGTGATGGGCAGTGGCGCTTCGGAATATGCGGCGGGTAGCCAGGTGTGCAACGGCACGATCGGGATCTTCACGGCCAGCCCCGCCATGAGCGCGAAGAACAACCAGGCGATCATCGTGCGGCGTGTTGCCACGGTTGCGCGGGCATCGTCGAGTTCCTTCTGCCGGTCGGCGGTCGCGTTCTTGCCCGCGACACTCACGCGATGGATGGCGGACTTCACGGCTTCATCGTGTGCGGTGTCCCACATGTAGGCGTTCTTGATGAGTTGCGGAATCGAGAACGTAATCGGCCCCGGCGTCGGCATCCGGTGCGGGCCGAGCGGGTTCATCGGGTTCGTCGCTTCTTGCGTCGGCGCGTTGTACATCGGCTTGCCGCTATCGGGGTTCAACGGCATCGGGTTCGCCAACACCACCCCGATAATGCCGACGAGCGTGAATAAGCTGCCGAACAAAGTGTAAAGGAAGAACTTGCGTGCGGCATCGCGCCGCGCACCGCCCACGCCCCAGAAGCCGATCAGGAAGAACACCGGCACCAGCGTCAGTTCGAAGAACAGGTAAAACAGCACGATGTCGAACGATACGAACGCGCCGATTACGGCGGTTTGCAGCACGAACAACCAGGCGTAATACGCCCCCGCACGGTCGGTAATCGAACTCCACGACACCAGCACCGCGAAGAAAAACATCAGGCTCGTTAATGCGACCATCACGAGGTTCAGCCCATCGAGGCCGATGAAGAACTGAATCGCGGGCGGCGCACTGCGGTAGTCGTTCAGTGCGTGCGGCGGCGCGAGCGTGAGCAAGTTCCACGAAGTGCGGTGTTCGTTCGTGCCAGCCATACCGGATACGCCCGAGTCGCCGGGAACGCATTGCGGCTCGTACGCGAGGCCCGAGTGCTTCTCGAACCCCATATACCCCGTGTTCAGAACGACGAGCGAAGCGGTGATGAGCAGGTGAAGGACCGAGCCATAGACCGCCACCGCGCGCGCCGATTTAGGGTTGCACCACCGCACCGCCAGTGCCACCAACAGCGGGGCAAACAGGACGGCGAGTAACAAGTACACGAGCAGATTGTTCAATTGCATGGTGGTCCGCAGCGTCAGCGGGAAACTTTGAAAACGACAAACGACACGAACACGGCCAGCCCCAGGATCATCCCGAGAGCGTAAAACTGGACGAGGCCATTTTGCAGCGGTCGGAGCGCGGCCGCCATTAATCGCGGCAGGAAACTCACGAGCCGCGCCAGTGAATCGAGGAAGCCATCGAACTGGCGACTCCCGTTGGCCAACAACTCCGCAGGCTTCACGACGGCACCATAGTAAACCTCGTCGACGTACATTTTATTTTGCGACATCGCATGGATTGGCCGTAATGGCGAAGGCACTTCGGCGAGTTTCCCGGAGCGGAACAATACGAACGCTACCGCGATGCCGAACAGCGACACGCCCGTGCCCGCCGCCGCAATCGTGAGATTGAAGTGCGGGTGCTCGGTCGGGGCCAAGTTCACGCGCGTCGCGTAGGCTTCGTTCGCCGAATGCAGGCCTGGCGTGCGAGCGAGGAACCCGCTGAAGCCATGCGTCAGCGGTTCGACCGCCAACCCGGCGAACACCGCACCGATCGCCAGAACGATCAGCGGGATCGTCATGCCGCGCGGCGACTCGTGCGCGTGGTGCCCCGCTTCGGGCGGGATCAGGGTTTCGCCCCAGAATGTCAGAAAGTAAGCTCGGAACGTGTAATACGCCGTCATCCCCGCCGTCAGCAGCGAGAGCACGAACACGGTGAAATAGACCATCTGATATCGCAACGCATGGTGCCCCGCATGGTCGAGCACATCGAGAATCTGATCCTTGCTCCAGAACCCCGCGAAGATCGGCAGCCCCGCGAGTGCGGCACACCCGCACAAGAACGTGATGTGCGTGATCGGCATCACGCGACGCAGCCCGCCGAACTTCCGCATGTCGATGACGTCCCCCATCGCGTGCATTACCGAGCCGGAGCCGAGGAACAGTAGCGCTTTGAAGAACGCGTGCGTGAACAGGTGGAAGATCGCCGCCGTCACCGCGAGGCTCGGGGTCACGACACCCGACGTACCGAGTGCCATGAACATGAAGCCAAGTTGGCTAACGGTCGAGTATGCGAGTACGCGCTTCAAGTCGGTTTGCGTCAGCGCGATGAACGCAGCAAGGAACGCCGTCAGTCCGCCCGTCACGCAGACGATCATTTGCACCGATGGCGCGAGCACGAACAACGGCGCACACCGCGCGAGCAAATACACCCCGGCGGTCACCATCGTTGCCGCGTGGATGAGTGCCGAGACGGGCGTCGGGCCTTCCATCGCGTCCGGCAGCCAGACGTAGAGCGGAAGCTGTGCGGATTTCCCGACCGCACCGCAGAACAACAGCAAGCACGCCGCCACCATCGTCCCCGACGATGGTGGCACGTTCTTGATATGCTCGAACAGCAGCGTCATATCGGTGTGATAGCCACCCACGCGCCACAGTACGAAGATGCCGAGCACGAAGCCGACATCGCCGAGCCGCGTGACGAGGAACGCCTTGCGCGCGGCCGCAGCGGCCGACGGTTTCGCGTAATAATAGCCGACGAGTAAATAGCTACAGAGGCCGACGCCTTCCCACCCCGCGAGCAGCACGAGGAAGTTGTTCGCCAACACGAGCAAGCACATGAAGAACACGAACAAACTCATGATGCCGAAGTAGCGGGCGTAACCTTCGTCATGGTGCATATAGCTCGCGGAGAAGATCGCAATCCACGTGGCGATAAACGTCACCGTAGTCAGCATCACCGCCGAGAGCGGATCGACGGTCAGCGTGAAACTGACATTGAGCAACCCCGCCGAGAACCACGTCAGCGGTTCGGTGTGAATCGCCGGATGCGCTTCGGGGGATGTTACCAAGTTGACAAGCATCACGACGGATACGGCGGCGGACATCGCGAAGCCACCGATGGTCGGCAGGTGTGCGTATTTGCCGCAACGCAGCGTCGCCAACAGCGCCACGAGGAACACGGCCCCCAGCGGGAAGGCGAGTGCGAGTAAGGCCAAATCGGGATCAGACACGGGCAGGCTCCTGAGGCTTCGCCCCAGCGGGCTGGAGTTTCGGGTCGTCGGCCCCCTCGGCCGCAACGGTCGGCAGCGCATCCGCATCGACCGACGATGGCACGCCCGCCTCGCGGTTCGATTGCCACACACTCGCATCGAGAGACTTGTTCCGCCGATACAGCACGATGAACAGCGCCATGGCGATGCCCGCCTCGCAGGCCGCCACCGTTACCACGAACAGCGCGAATGCCTGCCCGGATAAATTCGCATGGAACCGCGAGAACGCGAGTAAGTTCAGCACGACGCCTTGCAGCATCAGCTCCGCCGACAGGAACATCGTGATGAGGTTGCGGCGCGTTAAGAAGCCAATAAGCCCGAGCGCGAACAACACGGCCGCGACGGCCAGATAGTGCCAGACGGAAATCATGCGGATATCCTCTTCCGGGTCGCGATGGCCACAGTGCCGATGGTCGCCACGAGCAAGATCGTGCCCGCCATTTCGACGGCGAGCAGGTATTCGGAGTACAGCACGTAGCCGATGTTTGCCACGTTGCGGGCGGGGAGTTCGCCGCGACCGGCGAGGTAAATCAGTTTCTCGCGCAGTGCCGGTAACGCCTCGGTCGATTTCTGAATGTCGTTGGCCGAGGGATTCGCCTTGCTGAGCAAGTTATTTTCCAGTGCGTTGAACGCCTTCACGTTCATCTGGCGAATCTCTTCGCCGAGCTTTTTCGTGGCAAGCGAACGCGGGTCGGTCAGCAGGGCCAACCGATCCGGGATGCTCTTGCGCCTCGAGGGCACAGCCACGGCATCGACCGATGTCGGTGGCACGCCGACGATCTCGGCGATGCGGTCCCGCATCAGTTTCGTCTTTTCGAGGATCGCGTCTTTGTCTTGCAGTTTCGTCACTTCGCTAAGTTGTTCGGCAATTTCCAGAAGTGCCGCACGTTCTTCGCCGGACACGGGCCGTGCGGGAAGCACATACTCGGCTTCGTTGGTGTCAATCGCGGCAGCGGGGCTGCTTTGGTAAAGCGCGAACAGCACGAGGCCGAGGAACGCGAACCCGGCCAGACTCCCGAGCATTGGCTCGCGGGTCCGGTCGTTTTCGTCGGTCGGCCCGTCGGCGTGCGATAGCATCAGCACGAACAGGAACGTGACGATAATCGCACCAGCATAAATGACGATCGTGGCGGCCATCAGGAACGGGGCCGCGAGTAACAGGAACAACCCGCAGACGCTAAGGATGACGAACGCGAACGCAATTGCCCCACGCCCCGGGTTGCGCTGACTGACAAAGATCGTGCCGAAGCCGATCGCGCCCGCCGAGAACAACCAAAACAGGATATTACCGACGAGGTCCGGTGCCGGGTCGCCGAAGCGACGCACGACCCACGAAACCAACACGACCGCCGAGGCGATCGCAGCAAACGTGCCGATGGCAATCGAGCGACCCCGCGGCTTCGGCAGCAGCCAGTAGATCGCGAGGGCACCGAGGACGACCGCCGTGGCCAGTTGGCCGAGCGGGTTACCGGTTTGCATCGCAGCGAAAAGGGACATCGGGCCTTCCGTAAAGGGTAACACGTTCACTTCCGCGGCGCTTCGGATGCCGGCCCGAGGGCACCGGCCCGCGAACGCACGGGGTCGGTCCCCGCTTTCGTCGTCATGTCGAACACGCTCAGCAGCTTCTCTTTATCGAAAATCATCTGCTCGCGGCTCAAACCGGTCAAATCGTAGAGCGTCGTGAGTTCGATCGCATCGACGGGGCAGGCTTCTTCGCACATCCCGCAGTAGATGCAGCGCAGTTCGTCGATGACGAAAGTTTCCGGGTATTTTTCGCGATCTTTCCAGCCAGCCGGGGCCGGTGCCGCCACGATGTCGATACAGTGCGCCGGGCAAGCCGTCGCACACATGTAGCACGCCACGCACTTGACGCGGTCGTCCGCATCGCGATTCAACCGATGCACGCCACGGTAGTTCGAAGGCAATGTCGGCTCTTGTTCCGGATACTTTTCCGTAACCTTCTTTTTGAAGATATGCCCCACCGTCGTCGCCAACCCGTCGACAATCGCCGGCAGGTACAACTGCCCAAACAACCCGAGTTTCGCAGGCTGCACCCAAGTCACATCTTTTTCAGCTATTGCCATCTTTTTGGTTCCTCTCTACAAATTCGGAATTCGGAATTCGGAACGCGGAATTCGGAATTACAGAAAATACCGAGTTAGAGTTTCGGATTCGACGTCTTGTCCGCATTCCGAACTCCGAATTCTGCATTTCTTAAACGGCCCCTGCCGGTAAACCGCGTGGCAGTTTCACCACGGCTCGCTTTGGTGCCGAGACATTCCCGCCGCCAATTGCGCCCCACAACCCGACCGCGAAGAACAAGATTACCGACGCGATCGTCATCGTCCATTTCGGTAATCCGAACTGCAACACGATCAGCACGCAGATCAGGTTCATCAGCGAGAGCGGGATCATGACCTTCCAGGCGAGGCTCATGAGTTGATCGAAGCGGAAGCGGGGGATCGTCCAGCGTACGAGCAGGAACAGCGCGATGAAGCAGAACATTTTCGCGGCGAGTACGCCCGTGCGAATGAGAGCCTCGCCGGTGGTTCCGTACAGGCTCGCATCGTTTGCCGACGTGATGCCGGGGAAGTGCCAGCCGCCGAAGAACAGCACGGCCATCAGCAAGCTCGTCGTGATCATGTGGGCATATTCGGCGAGCAACAGCATCCCGAGCTTCAACGACGAATATTCGGTGTGGTACCCACCCACGAGTTCCTGTTCCGATTCGGGCAAGTCGAACGGCAAGCGGTTACACTCGGCGAACACGCTCGTCAGGAACAACAAGAACGCGAGCGGCATGTAACCGACGTTCCACGAATCGCCGTTCAGTTGCTGTGCCACGATCTGTTCCGGGTTCAACGACCCCGCCATCATCACGACGCCGAGAATGCTCATACCGAGTGGAATTTCGTAGCTGATGATTTGTGCCGACGACCGCAACGAACCGAGGAGCGCATACTTGTTGTTCGCGCTCCACCCGGCGAGGATCACACCATACACCGCCAGCGATCCGATAGCAAACACGTACAGAATGCCGATGTCCAACCCAGGCGCAATCGCAAACGTCATTCCTTCGCGGTAAGTCTTCTGACCCGCATCGTAGCGGTCGAGCGGAGTATCGGGCGAGGTGATTCCAGTCGCTTTGACGCTCATCACGGGCAGTGGTGGTGCAACCGTACTGCCAACGGGAACGACCGCAATCGCGAGCATCGCCGTGCCGAACGCCACCATCGGCGCGAGCAAAAAGAAGATTTTATCCACGTGCGCGGGGATCACATCTTCCTTCAGGAACATCTTGCCGCCATCGACGATCGGTTGAAGCAAGCCCCACGGCCCGACGCGGTTCGGCCCGATGCGGTCTTGCATCCACGCTGCCACCTTGCGCTCCGCAAGGATCAGATACGCAACGGTATTCAAGACGACGAATACCACGCCGCCGATCAAAAGAGCCGTGGTAAGTAAGTTAAACTCGGGCATTATCTCTTCCGTAAACAGCAGGGCACAACCCAATCGCACAAATACCTACTCCGGCGGCACGAAGCGCAAACTCTTAATTTCCGGTAGCCGCAGGTCTTTAGCCTGCGCGGGGGAGTCGACCCTCTAAAACCAGTCGCGGCGAGTCTTCGAGACGCGACGCGGTAAGCCACAACGTTCATTCCGGGCGTACGAACCGTCGTGTTTCGCAGACTCACCACGACCCTCAGCGATTGCTCGTGGCAAACGCAGGCTAAAGACCTGCGGCTACCAGAATAAAAGACTCACACCGTTTGCAGTTCCAGTCGTTTCCCGGCCACGTGTGGCTTCACGTCGGCGAGCATCGCGAATGCGGGGAGCGCTTTCGCCACGTCCTTCCGCACCGCTGAGATATTGGCTAGGCCCTTCCGATTCCACAAATCGAACGCAAGTTGTAGCTCAGTTCGCGTTTCCGGCGATGGCTTTGCGGCACGCTGGAACGGTTGTGCGAGGCCCGCTTGATTGACGAACGTGCCGTCTTTCTCGAAACCGGCGGTGGCGGGGAGCATGTACGTGGCCGCCGCCGAGAGCGTCGTCGGGAAGAAATCTTGCACGACGAGCAACGGTGGCATCTGGATGCCAGCGACCGCTTCGTTCACCCAGTCGGGGTTCGGGTAACCGCCCGCAAACCAGACCGCCGCGAGGCTGCCGAATTCGTTGCGGACCGACGCGAACGGGATCACTTCGCCTTGCAGTTTCAACAGCACCGCTTCGACGCCCTTACGGTTCGGGCACTTCTCCGCGTGGATCGTGAACTTCGTCGGCGTCGTCGCGTTCCCTTTGACGTCTTTCGGGTAGCGATCGTCTTCACCAACGACGGGCACCGGACCGAGTACGAGGCGAACGAGGTCGGACATTTTCTTGAACGCCGAGCCGAGCGCGAACGCTTCTTCGACGGTTAAAAATGGCGACAACACCGCCACGACGCGCTTCGGACTGATCAGCACCGCTTCGTCGATCGCGTGCTTGAGTTTCGGCAACACCGTCGACCACGGTTGCGCCTTCAATGCGTCGCCGACCTTGACCAACGGCCGTTCGATCCGCTCCGGGGAATTCACATAGTGATATCCCCAACGGCCTTCGTCGCACATGAAGTCGCCCTGTGCCGCCGGGTTCGAGCGGGCACGCAAGCGGTAAACGATGTCCTTGTTCGTATCGACGTGGATACTGCAACCGGTACTGCAACCGGGGCAGACGCTATCGGTGTCCTTGAGGTACCACACTCGCTGCGTGTACAGGAAGTCCTTCGAGCCGAGCGCCCCGACGGGGCAGAGATCGACGACGTTGCCGGAGAGCTTGTTCTCTAGTGGGCGGCCAGGGAAGACGTCGATTTCTTCGTGATGCCCGCGACCCGCCACGTAGAGTTCGGCCGTGCCGGAAATCTCGCG
>JANXNT010000427.1 GCA_025353985.1 Limnoglobus sp. | reverse complement strand
AATTCTCGAAATCAAAAAGTATTCGTTGAAATGACGTAAGTCAGAATTGTGCGGTGTGCACGGACGTACCCAAAAGTGTCTCGAAATGACACAGAAAGGTCGCGCAATGACATAGAAAAGGCGCGCACGGTCGATTTTAGGTCGCATAGTGACCCAAAAAGGACGGTAGTTGCGGCGAGTGCCAATCGAAGCACCGCTGACATAACCCACAACGGCAGTGCGAGTTACGGCAAAAACCCCCGAAACCGATCAGCGATTCGCGATCAAAAACTGGCATTTTGAGACAAAAAAACACCCCAAAAACCGGTTTTGGAGCGTTCGCAATTCGGACTTACGTCGATTATGAGAGCGAGTTTTAGTACCCGATGTACTTCGCATAAAGAGTGCGAGCGCGTTCGCCGCTATCGGTGCCTTTGATGATCGCACGGCCATCGGGGAATACCGTGAACTCGTAGTCGTCGCCACCATCGGCGACCTGGAACTTCAACAGGAACCGGTTCGATGTCACGGTGCCACTCGATTTCAACTGGCTGGTGAGCTGCGTGAAGTCGATTTTCGTGCCGGCGCGTTGCGTGACTTGCACCGCGTTGCGGCCGCACAAGCTCGTCGTTTGCGTGCCCTGGCCGCCGTCGAGCCAATCGAACTGCTTCAGGGCGCAACAGGGGCACTTGCCCTTACGGCCCATCAGCGGGGCGATCTTCACCCGCTTGTACGTGTTCTCCCACAAGTTGAGCATCACCAGTTCGCGGTTGATCGTTTCCTTCTTACCCGCAAGGATTTTTAGCGCCTCTGCCGATTGCATATTCGCGATCACGCCGACCGCTGGCCCGAGCACGCCCGCCGTTTCGCAGGTACCGACTTCGCCCGGCCCGGGACTGGCTTCAAAGACGCAACGCAGGCACGGCGTGTCGCCGGGGATGATCGTCATCGTCATGCCTTCGGTGCCAACCGCGCCGCCATACACCCACGGTTTGCCGAGTTTTACTGCGACATCGTTGATGGTGTAACGCACCTCAAAATTATCGGTGCCATCGAGAATGAGATCGGAATCCTTGCAGAATTCCTCGATATTCGTGCGATTGATATCGGCGACGATCGCTTCGAGTTTCACGCCGGAGTTAATCTGCCGCATCTTGATTACGGCCGCTTCCGCTTTCGGCATGTTGTTCGTCACGTCGGCTTCGTCGAACAGAACTTGGCGCTGGAGGTTGCTCGGTTCGACGAAGTCGCGATCGATGACGCGGATATGCCCAACGCCCGCGCGCACCAGATTGTTGGCGAGTACCGTACCGAGCGCGCCGACACCGCAGAGCGTTACGCGGCTGTTCATGATGCGTTCTTGGCCCGCTTTGCCGATACCAGGGACGCGCATCTGACGGGAATATCGTTCGAAAGTGTTGTCCATAATCGTCGGGGAATCGCTACCCTACTCCGTTTTCGGTGAGAAACTCTTGCAGGAATCGCACTTGTTGCTTGGGCCATTTCTCGTCTTTGGCGAACCGGGCCAGGACGTCGAGATCCTCCTTGGCCCGCTTCAAATCGGCCCCTTCGAGGCGTTGCACGTACGTCACGAGATACTGCATCGCCTCCTCGGCGACCGCCCCGTTGAGCACGGCCACTTCGGAACCTTCGAGAAACACATAGGCGTGCAGCATCGCCAACAGCAGCGGGTGAACGCCGAGTTCCGCAGGAATCAGCGGGAACACCGCTGCCCCGTCGGGCGTTTCTTCAACGGGAGGTTCATCGGGCATAGTTTTCGATGCCTTTTACGAGTGAATCCAAGTCAGTTTCGGTCGCAACGAGAATCTGAATCTCGCCAAGATCATCAATATCGGCCATGAGCCGCACCGTTGGCATGAGCGCCACGCCATCGGAACCGAATCGTTTGGCAAGCACGGATTCGATGCTCTTCAGCATTGAGCTTCGTCCCTTCTCGACGCCGGTTTCGATGCCGCGGTCCATCCACAATTGTTCGGTCGGGCTGATGAATGGCACTTTTTTCTCCTCTTCGTAGGCCTTGATATCGGCTTCAAACGCGATGCGACGCGGTGGCGGTAACGCCATCATCCAGTCGATGAGCCGAAAGAGCAACAAGACTCGTTCGCGGTCGTAACCTCGAGTGTAAAGCCCTTTGATAAGTGACAATTTCCACTCTTGCCGCGAACCCGGCTGACCTCGCGTTTCGAGCGTTTTCAGGTGTGCCATCGTTACGGCAGCGAACGGGTTCGGGTCGACCGACAGTTCGGCTTCGCATCCAGTATAGTCTAACAGTTTTGCCGTTGGGAACCGGAATCGAACGTCGCATCCGCAGCACGTTTCGTCGAACTGCTCCGGTCGCCACCCAAAGCGGTCATCACCCAGAATCGCCACGCTGACCGGCATCTTGCCGTGTCGGTCGCGTAGTCGATGGTTGTACGTGTACATTCGCTCGGCGAATTCGGCTTGCACCTGGCTCTGGACTTCAACGTGGACGAATACGCGGCGTTCTTGCCCATCGAGCAACCAGAGCTTGGCGAGTTTGTCGACCGTACCCTTTCCGGTCGTCGAATCGGGGGTGATCTTTTCCAGTTCTTTGTCGAGGAATTCATACTCGCGTGACCAGTCGATGGCCGCACACACGGCGGGAAAGAAAAACTGGAGGAATGGCTCGAAGAACAATTCGATGGCCTCTTTCCACGGACCATCGAATTCGCATTCCGCTTCTTCTTCCCGTTCACCCACCGGCCACCGCGGGGATCAGCGCGACGATGACGCCGTCGCGGAGCTTCGTGTCCATATCGTCCAGGTAGCGAATGTCTTCTTCGTCGATGAAGACATTCACGTACGGTCGGATTTTACCCTTATCGAACAGCTTCGTACCGAGGCCTGGGTGCTGCCGAACGAGGTCGTCGAGCGCGGCTTGCACCGTCTCGCCGACGACGGTCACTTCGGCTTTGCCGTCGGCTTGATCGCGCATCGGCGTCGGGATTTGAACGAGAATCGCCATGGGAAATCCGATCGTGGTGTTTACTTGCCGAAGTTCTTGGGGCGTGCCACCGTCATGATTACCGTGCTGCCATCGACCTTGAATTTCGATGTTTTCACGATCGCTTCGATCACCGTAATCAGTGGCTTCGCTTCCGGTGGCAGTTGGCCGCCGAGTTGTTGCTTGATCTGTGGCAAACCGAAACTTGCGAGTGCCAGCCCGCCTTGCAACGCCTCTTTGACCTTCTCGGCCCCTTCGGCGCTGTCGGATCGGAACACGCCCTTCAGCAGCGTCTCTTCGCTCAGGTCCACCGTCAGCGTAACGGCTTCGAGCGTCTTGGCTGCAAGGTAGAACGACTCTGCGGCGGGTGGAATTTGCTTATCGAGGTCGCCGTACTTTTCCTTGAGCGCGATCATCAACGGTTTTGCGGCCAGCACGATCACCGCATCGTGCTTCAGGTCGGCTTTCTCGAATTCCTTCGACAAATCGCCTTCCTTCGGGTCGGCTTTGAGCAGCGTCTCCATGATCGACTTGACACCAAAAAGCACGGTCTTGTCGTCGATCGCGATACCGAACGCATCCTGGCCAGCAATTTTGTCTTTCGACTGGATGCATGTCTTGCCCGCGATGGTCGCTTCGATCGTGCTTTCCATCAAGTTCGGCAGATCGGCCTTTGCGGTCGCTTCTTTCATCGTGGCGATGACGACCGGTGCCACGGGGCTGTTCGCCTCGGGGAACAGTTCGAGAAATACCGCCAATCGGCTGATGTTGTCGAATTCGAGCTTCTTTTCGGTTTTCGCTTTCTCGAACGTTTTCTCGACGGGTACGCCGAGGTCGATCAGATTCTTCTTCAGTTTGACCGCATCGACGAAAACCGCAACCGGCGAATTCGTCGGAATGTATTTCGCCTCACTCGGCTTTTCAGCCAACGTCACCGAGGCAAAACCGACCGCAGCTACCGCAACCAGGAACAATCGACGCATGAGATATCCTTTTGTGTAAGACGCTGTCCGCAGCTTTCAGCAATCAGCGGTCAGCCAATCCGAGAAGGTTTTAGCTGACTGCTGATAGCTGAAAGCTGTTAGTGGACTGACCGCTGCCTGCGGACTGTTGGAAATCGATCAGGCAGGACAGTTGCTCGAACTCGGCGAGCGTCGGTTTGATCACGTCCGGTTCGGCGAGTGTGCTGAACACGGCATCTTGGGTTTTCAGGCCGTTGCCCGTGATGCACAGCACGATTTCCTCGTCGCGCGGGATTCGCCCGGACTCGATCAGTTTGCGCGCCACGGCAACGGTGGTACCGCCGGCGGTTTCGGCGAAGATACCTTCGGTTTGCGCCAGCAGTTTCATGCACTCGACGATTTCCGTATCGGGGACATCGTCGGCCCAACCGCCTGTTTCGCGCACGAGCTTGGCAGCGAAAATGCCGTCGGCGGGGTCGCCGATGGCCAGGCTCTTGCAGATCGTGTTCGGCTTGCGAATCGGGCGGTGTTTCTCGCGGTTCTGCTTCACCGCATCGCTGATCGGGTTGCACCCGGACGCTTGTGCCCCGTACATCTTGGTCGTTACCGGCGTGTTCACGATCCCCGTTGTGTACAGTTCGTTGAACGCCTTGTGGATCTTGCCGATCAGCGCGCCGCCTGCCATCGGTGCGACGACGTG
>JANXNT010000414.1 GCA_025353985.1 Limnoglobus sp. | reverse complement strand
TGCCCATAATGAACGTTTTGCGTCGCGTCTCGAAGACTCGCCGCGACTCCCTCGCTAGCGCTTCGGGCTAACAATTTGGACTTCAATACACGCGGTCGATGGTTTGCACGGTGCTTGGCAAGATGGGGTTTGGGCGATTGCTTACGTCGTAGACCATGGCGTGCGGGTCGAGGCCGAGGTTTTTGTAGACGGTCGCCAAGACGTTGGCGTACGGGATCGGGTCGTTCTTCGCTTCGCCGGCGATGGCGTCGGTGCTGCCGATCACTTGCCCCACGCGCATTCCGCCGCCTGCTAGAAGTGCCGAGTTCACGCGGGACCAGTGGTCGCGGCCGGCGTCTTTGTTGATCTTCGGCGTACGGCCGAATTCGCCCCAAACGCACACGGTGACATCGTCGCTCAGGCCACGCGCGTAGATGTCCTCGATCAGTGCCGAGATGCCGCGATCGAACAACGGCAATTGTTTTTTCAGGTAAGAAAAATTGTTGCCGTGCGTGTCCCAAAAACCGTACGCCACCGTCACGACGCGGGCACCCGCTTCGACGAGGCGACGCGCCATCAGCAGTTGATCGTTCCATTGCGGGGCACCATCGCCGAGGTGCTTGGTAGAACCGCGGCCGTATCGTTCGCGCACCCGTTCGGGTTCCTTCGTCACATCCAGCGCATCGACGAGTTTGGAGGAAGTCAGCACGTCGAATGCGCGATCGTGGAACGTATCGGCGCTGATACCACGCGACGTGTCGGCATCGTGTTTGAAGCGGTCCATCGTTGCCAGAAGCTGTTTACGGCTCGACAATTGTTCGAGCGGCACCGAGCGATTTTTCAGCACCGCCACTTCATCGCCATCGACTTTCACCGGTGCCGCACCGCGACCCAACATGCCCGCGCCCGGCGTGTTGTACGGCTTGTGCTGCATCGTTGGCGACAGGTCGACGAATGTGGGAACCATCGGGTCGGTCTGGCCGAGTAACTTGGCCACGACCGAGCCGAAGTGCGGTTTATGCTCGCGTTTGGCGGTATCCATCGTGGTGGCGGTGTAGCTTTGGTAGCTGCTATGTTCGTCGCGCTGGCCGACGAGCGAACGCAGCACGATCATCTTGTCCGCACAGCGGGCGAGGTTCGGCAGGTGTTCGCCGAACTGCACGCCGGGCAGGCTCGTGGCGATCGGCTTGAACTCGCCACGAACTTCCGATGGTGCTGCGGGCTTGAGGTCGAACGTGTCTTGGTGCGCCAACCCGCCGGTGAGGTAAACCATGATGACCGACTTGTGCGATTTCCGCCCCGTGGCCGCCTCGGCTTGCAGTAACGACGATAGCGTCAGGCCACCCATGCCGAGCGCACCGACTTGCAAGAACGAGCGCCGGAATTGCCCATCGCAATATCGAGACGCCGAACCGGAGAGGGTGAACATGGCGGGAGCTTTCGAGAAGCGGGCGGGTGTCGGCAGTGGTCAATCGTAGCATATCGAGACACCCACCGCTCAACGATTTACCCCTTCACAACGGCCTTGGCGGCGGAGTGGATGTAGTCGCGGTTCAAGTCGGCGATGAACTCGGTGGAGATTTCTTTGGGGCAAGCCGCTTCGCATTCGCCGATGTTCGTGCAGTGGCCGAAGCCTTCGCGGTCGTGTGCGTTCACCATCTTTTTCACGCGCTCGGCTTGTTCGACGCGGCCTTGTGGCATCCGGCCGAGGTGCCCGACTTTCGCGCTCATGAACAGCATCGCCGAGGCGTTCGGGCAAGCCGCCACGCATGCCCCGCACCCGATGCACTCGGCGGCATCCATCGCGCGGTCCGCATCGACCTTCGGGATCGGCAAACTGTTCCCGTCCGGTGCGCCGCCGGTGTTCGCGTTGACGTAGCCGCCGCTCTGAATGATGCGGTCGAATGCGGAGCGATCGACGACGAGGTCTTTCAACACCGGGAACGCTTTCGCCCGCCACGGTTCGATGTAAATCGTGTCGCCATCGCGGAAACTCCGCATGTGCAGTTGGCACGTGGTCGACCCGCGTTCGGGGCCGTGCGCGAGGCCGTTAATCATCATCGAGCACGACCCGCAGATGCCTTCGCGGCAATCGTGTTCGAACGCCACCGGCTCGACGCGGTCTTTAATCAGTTTCTCGTTGAGGATGTCGATCATCTCGAGGAATGACATATCCGGCTCGATGCCATCGACGGAATACGGCGTCATCTGCCCGCGAGCATTCGCCGAAGCCTGCCGCCAAACATGGAGTGAGAATTTCATGGGATGGTCTCGCAAGTATGGTCAGTAGGGAGAATAATGGAGTGGTAACGGATGCCAAACATTCCGACGTATCGCTTGGTTTCCGAAGCCCTTGGTCGTCGGTATCGGTTTCAGCCCCGTGACCCGGAATTGTGGCTTCGACCACGTGAGATCGCGGTCGAGTGGCGAAACATGGCTTCGACCGTGTGCGGTTGTGAATTCCAACTCGACGTTCCAGTTTGCAAATTGACTGGCTCGCTGATGGAGAGTTTTGGGTACGACCTGCGGTGCGGGATTCACGAAAAACACGAGTTGTTCAGGAACGATATGTGAAGTTCGAACCGTACGCAAAGAAACGGCTCGTAGTCCCTCTGGTCTCGCAGGGTTCCCACCAGCCGCGCGAATCTGGTTCGCCAACTGTTGAGTCGCCGTGTACTCGTGCGAGTGCGGATTGGTTGGCACATGAGCCGGATAACTGTACTGTTGGATCGTCAGCGGGTGCGAGACATCGATCAAGGGAATGGGAGTTGAGAACTGAAACTCCCACAGTTGGCCCTTTTCCATCAGCGGGTAATTGAGAGCCTTTCCGAGTCCCAGCAGTTCGCAGCGTGAAAGCGCTTGATGCCATGCCCATTCCGACAGAGCCACCCGAGGTTCTTCCGATGCGTATACGGTCGCTTGATTCACCACGTGGTATCGGCCCGATCTGCCAAAATAAGAACCTAGCCCTGCTAGAACACTATCCCACGTGTCTTGCATTCGCGTCATGCGAAACACCGATGTGTTTGCGGGCAAAGTGGTCCACATACTTACGCTTTCTTCAAAACTCGCCGTGGTTTCGGCGAGGAAATCGCAACTTTGAGGTATCGAATCAAGTTGCTCAGATCGCTTCCCGCGCCAGTCTGAAGGTCGACGATTAACTCCGAAAGCGTTGTAACGCGATGCGGGATGCGCTCACCCGTGATAACGTTTTGGCGTGGCGGTAGTGTCGGTTCGGGCTGATCGATCATCGCCCGGACTTCATCGGGGTCGTGTTTGGCTCGATCCGCCAACTCGCGAAACATTTCCGTGAACCAAATCGTCGCCTCCTCATGCTCTTTCGCGATTTCAAGCAATTTGTTCTTGCGGTCTTTTCGGGTCGCCAGACCATCGGTCACTACATTGAAGAGCAGCAGGAAAACCCCTGGATCAACTGCAAGCCAATCGGCGTACCAAGCCAACTCTTCCGCTCGGGACTTACCGTCGAGTTGTTGCATGAACGAGCCAAAGCGCTTGTTCCAATCCTGGAAGCCTTCGTTGATCGCTTCGAGTTTTAGTGTTGGCATCTTGTCACATCTCCGTGGATTTCAAGGCCATTCTAACACATTACTTATCACTTCGCACGCTCGGCATCTTGCTACTCAAACCGATCACGCTTCGGGATCACGCAACCGATCGCGAGCCGCCTGGAGTAACTCCTCATAACGCGGATCGAAGAGTTCGATCAGTGCTTTCCGATCTTCCCCTCCAGATTCCACATCGCACGTTCTTCCGCTTGGTCAATGAAAACCAGCGAGTTATCGTCGTCGCATCGGCGGAGATATTCGAACAGCACGAGTGCCTCATCGCGTGTCAGTTGTAACTCGACCATGTCACTCACTTATAACTTCGCACGCTCGGCTTCACCGCTTCCCATGTGAGTTCTTCCACGTTCCGCGTCGGTTCGGCTTCGGGGCCGTTGTAGGTCCAGGCGGCCACGTGGCAGTATTTCTCGTCGTCGCGCTTCGCTTCGCCGTCGTCGTACTGGTGCTCTTCGCGGAAGTGCCCGCCGCACGATTCCTCGCGGCGCAGTGCGTCGAGTGCTAGTAACTCGCCGAACTCGAGGAAGTCGTAAACGCGGTTAGCTCGTTCGAGGGCCGTGTTCAGGTCGTTTGCCGAACCGGGCACGCTGAGGTTTTCGAAATACTCGGAACGCAGTTGGCGGAACTTCCGGATCGCGTCTTCGCAAGTCGCCTTCGTGCGGGACATACCGACCTCTTCCCAGAGGATCTTCCCGGACTCGCGGTGATACTCGGTGGCCGTCTTCGTGCCCTTGGCGTTGAGCAATTTCTTCAGGTGCTCGGTGACGTTCGCTTCGCTACGTTTGAACTCGGCGTGGTCAGTTGGCAGAGTGCCGGGCTTCTCGTTCGCGAGCCAGTTCGTGATCGTGTATGGCAGCACGAAGTAGCCGTCGGCGAGGCCCTGCATCAGTGCGGAGGCACCGAGGCGATTCGCGCCGTGATCGGAGAAGTTCGCTTCGCCGATCACGAACAAACCGGGCACGTTCGACATCAACTCGTAGTTCACCCACAGCCCGCCCATCGTGTAGTGCAGCGCGGGGTAAATTCGCATCGGCCGCTCGTAGCCGTTCTCGCCGGTGATGCGTCGATACATGTCGAAGAGGTTGCCGTACTTCTCT
>JANXNT010000774.1 GCA_025353985.1 Limnoglobus sp. | reverse complement strand
ATCGGCGGCGACTATGCCGCAGACGCGCCAACCAGCGCGGCCGTCTTCTGCGTACGGGCCGAAAACTGCGTCGCCTACGACACTGCCGTTCTGCAATCGTGGTAGGGCTTCGCCGCTCGGCAGGTTGTTTCGCCCTGCGGCCACGGCATCGCGTGCAGAGAGGTCCGTGCCCATCGCCAAATCGCGGAACCAGACGGTTCGCGTGTCGTTCCAGGCGGTCCAAGTCGTGCCGTCTTCGTTACGGCTAATCGCGAAACTGCCGGGGATTTCGACGTGCCAACCGCCGGTAAGGGGCACGCTGATCGGGGCGCGGCGATAGCCGATCTTGGCCGCCGATTGCCCTTTCGCTTTCTGGGCGATCTCGGCTTTGAGTTCGTCCGACACTGGCTCAACAGTGAACTTCAGCGTGTCATTTTCGATCGCGGCCACGACCGCCGCCCACTCAGCCCACGGCAGTTCGGCCTTCGGATCGAGCGAATGTGCGTTTGCCAAGTCCGATGCGATTTGATCGACGAGTTCGCCTTCGATGTCGGTTAGCGGGGCGCGCCACGGGAAATCGAGCCAGAGATCGGTGAGTGCGCGGCGTGCGAAGAACGTCGCGTTCAGGTCGGGTTCCCACCACGGGAAGAACTCGATGCCGCTATCGGGGTCCGCACTGACTTCGCGGAGCCAGTCGACGGGCTTCGGGCCGAGCGGCGTTAGTACCGGGCCAGCATGGCGGAACTTCGGCTGGCGCGGCATCCCGATCGTGTAGATGCCCGCTGCCGTCGGCCCATCGCGTAGGGCCGTCGTGCAAGTGGTGGCGAGCCAGTGTAGGAAGTGGCGTTCGAGGCGGCCGCGATCTTCGGATACGAAGTAGCGTGCGGGGTCGTGGTTCGCGTCGGGTTCGTCCCAATCGAATTCGAAGTCGGCGGCAATCTGCTTGAACAAGGCACAGACGTGCGCGTGATAGCCTAGCCCGGCAGGCGAAGTGCGCGTCGTCGCTTTCACTTTGCCCGAACCACCGATGCGGATTTCGACGGGGTCGGCCACGGGGTGCAGCAGCACTTGCAAGAGCGGCTTATCTTCGGCATCGCGAACGAGCCGCGTATCGAGGACGGCATCGCCGACGGCTTCGAACCAGACGGCAGCCCGCGCCAGCCAGTCGCGGGCTTCGGTCAGCGTCACGCGGTGTTCGGGTCGAAGGTGCCCAACGAGCGATAGTCCAACGGCCATGTCGGTTTCTCTCCGTGTAAATGCCACAGATTAGGAAACGCCCCGACAACCGTTTCGACAAGTGCGAGGGGTAAAAGCGAGTGGCAGTTTTTGCCGTCGTTCGCGATTGCGATTGATGAAAAAATCGACGTAAGTCCGAATTGCGGACGTTCAAAAACCGTGTTTTCGGGTGTTTTTTCGTCTCAAAATGCCACTTTTTGATCGCAAATCGCGGATGCGTTTCGAGGTTTTTTGCGGTATCCTTTATTACTGTATGGGTTTACGTCGACAGTCTCTCGCTAGGCACGTCCGTGCACACCGCATAATTCCGACTTACGTCAAATCGTCTAAAACTTATTGACTTCGCGATTTCGTGTGGATCACGCGAAAACATTTGCGAACAATACGATACCGTTAGCTAGCGAGGGATTGTCACTGTAACTCCATAGCGGCTTTCAAGCAATCATCGGCTTGAAGCATCAATTCATCATTAAGTCGA
>JANXNT010000392.1 GCA_025353985.1 Limnoglobus sp. | reverse complement strand
CTGCGAAGAACGCGAACGCGGCGTGCTGCTGGCGCAGGCACTTTCGCCCGCATCGCCTGCGGAAATCCTCGCCGCGAAGTTCCTGTTCTACCCGCTCATGGGTTGCGGCCTCGCGGCGACGATTGCGGGCATTTACAAAGTATCGGTGCTTTCGACGCTGTTTTTCTGGCTCTCGCTCGGTGCCGTCGCCGCCGGCTTCCTCGGTATCGGTATGACCGTCGCCACGCTCGCCAAAACCCAACGGGCCGCATTCCTCGGCGCGATGTGCTATCTGCTCTCGGTATCGCTCGTGCTTATCATCTGTTCCACGAACGGCATCCCATTGATCCCGTATCTCGCGCTCGAATTCCACATCCCACGCATCTTGCATGCGTCACTATCGGATAGCGTGAAGTCCGAACATTGGATTCACCTCATCGCGGCACTCGGCCTCGCAACGGGCTGGATTCTCGTCGCAGGCTATCTCTTCCGCAAACGCGGCTGGCAGTGAAGCCCCTATAATAACATTGTTGACTGCTTCCGTTTCGCACTGTGAGTTTCCGAATGATCGAGCCGTTTCGTACGTTGCGTTGGTCGACTTGGCTCGGCTGGCAGGTCGAGAGTAACTGGGCGAATCCGTGGCTGTTCACGCTATATTTGGTGGTGAAGCCGGTGACGGGGTCGCTGATGCTCGTCTGCATGTACATGGCGGCGAACCAGGCGGTGCAGGCGGTCAATCGGCCGGGGATTCCGACGGAGTTTTTGCCGTATGTGTATGTCTCGAATGCCTGTTACGGCCTCGTTGGTGCGGTGATGTTCGGCATGTCGTCGGTCGTGATTTCCGACCGCGAAAGCTACCGAATGCTGAAGTACGTGTTCATTAGCCCCGCACAATTTCAGACGTATTTCTTCGGTCGCGGCCTGGCGAAAGCGATGGAAGGCGCGGCGGGCGGATTCATCGCGATTCTCGCTGGCTTGGCGTTCCCCGGCATCCGCAACAGCCTGCAAGTGGGCAACCTCGATTTCGCGTGGTTATTCGCGTATCTCAGCGTTGGATTCATCATGCTGTGGGCGGCGGGGATGCTGTTGGCGTCGGCGGTTTTGAACATGAATCGCAGCAGTGCGTTCCTCAGCGAAGGCATCGCGGGCGTCGTCTATTTCCTCAGTGGCGTGGTGTTTCCGCTCTCGGTGCTACCATCGTGGATACAGCCGATCAGCGTTTGTTTGCCGACAACCTACTGGATGGAAGGGATGCGTCGCGCGATCCTCGGCAAGCCACCCGATGGCTCCGCACTGGCCGCCACGCCGCTCACCAACTGGACAAATGCCGACTTGTTGTTCGCGCTAATGGGCACGACGCTGGGCCTCGTGATCGCAGCACAATTCTTCTATCGCTGGAGCGTTCGCCGCGCTTGGCGCAACGGCAAAATCGAAGAAACCACGGGGATGTGATGGACGAGCCACCTGCGGATATCGTGCCAGAATTACCGCCGGAAGTGGCGATTGCGAATTGTCGCGCGTACTTTCGGCAAGCGATTGCGAACCCGGAAAGTGTGCCAGCGTGGGCCGAGTGGTGGGCGGCAAACGCCGAACTCGTGGAACGCGTATTCTCGATGATCGAGTTCGTGCGATTAAAACACCGCGGGTTACTCGGGGCGAAGCAACACCTTGAACTCGTAGCGAAAGACGACATCAAGAACTGATGACAAGTGACCATCACCCGCGACTCAATCGTTTGTGTACAAAGTGATCTACGAAACCGGGCGGTGACACGACGAAAACACTATCAGACGCGATATTATGCTTGCAGTCCATGCGTTTCCCAAAAATGGCGATGTCGGATCCGCGATGTTGGAGGTCACGGATCTTGCAATCGAAGCGTCTCCAGAAGTGCTGCATCTAATCGCAGAGTTCTTTAGCAGGTGTGCAGAAAGTATGGAGTCGGGCACCATGCGCAATTCGCACTTACACATCGGTTCGATTATTAAGTCCTGGGAATCTCATGCGAAAGATTTTGACATCTCGATTTATAACACAAGATACGAAGGCCTCGTAGTGCAGGGCCAGGATTAAAGTTCTTATAGATGAATTGAAAACATGATTCAGCTATCAAAATACCTAATGAACAAAACTCTTGTAGGCTTGAATGAGGACCACGGAGTCGTATTTTATTTTGAAGACCCACTAATCGTGCTTGCTGTATACAATCCGCTGTCAGTTGAAAAGGATTCGAAGATTATATCGTGTGATGTACTAAAAGCTCTTTTGCCAATCCATACAAACAACATACTAGAATCTCATGCGCGTGCTGTTCTTCACCTCGATCATGGTATTACTATTGACATAGATCTGCTTAATACTTCAAATAGTGGCCCTGAGGCAATGGTTTTAAGAATCGGCAGAGAAAGTTTTGTAGTGTGGTAATGGATCTAATAGTATCGCTATACAATCGAATTGTCGAATACACACGACTTGTATTGGGGCCAACGTGAAGTCCGAACGAAGGAATCATATCATGCTTAATGATAGTCGTAATTTAGCCAAATCAAAATCGCAATCGTTCGGTGACAACTCAAGTATTGCTCGCACACGGGCTACCAAATTCGGTTGTGAAATCCAAAAATCTGCACCTAAATTTCGCAGAGATTCAAAAAGCTCGCCATCGTAGCCAAAACCGGCATCCGGATTTCCTTCGAGAATGTCAATTACATATGGCACAACGTGTTCTGGATGGATTCCCTGCCGAACAGCGATTCCGAGATCTCGTTCCGTGTACTTTGAGAATGGCAACTCGCACACACTCAAATACCATTCTTGGAGTGGCCACAAAGCACCTTGATCTTGCGATTGGGTATCGACGTAATAAAGGCTGCCTTCTTCGAAACTTTTGATACTGAGAGTGTCGTTCATATCCCGAGTCCTTGAAGAAGAGATTCTCGCCTTTGTAAGTCGCGTCAGTTTCAGCAGCTTGGCACGTATGCGTTGTTGTGAATTCAACGCCCGGTACCGTGGGCAACAATATTCGTTGCCATACCCCAAAATCCCTCTCGCTATTTGGCGTATTTCATACTAGTATTAGACGATAGGACATTCTCCTGTCTTGGAAGAGGTCGAGCTATGACCCGGATGAGTCGCGAATTTTCTCTTGTACTGCTCGGTTCTGGCATCCTGACGGCCGGGTACTTCCTGGCTCCGTCGCCGGAAGCGGACCTTGAGCAAAAAGCGAACGAACTGGCTGCGGAGCGCGTCGGTGGTGGTACACGCGATAGTAACGGTACTTATCGCTACCACCCAGGCTATATGCTGTTCTTTATGCATAGCTCGGGCTACACAGGCGGTGCTGCGGGTGGGCGATCTGCGGCCGTATCGGGGCCTGTGTCCCGTGGCGGGTTTGGTGGCGTCGGTCGGTCCGCTGCTGGGAGCTAATCGATGCACCGTCGAACGCTCGACCCGCGACCAAATTGGCAGAAGCGCGTCGAAAAATACGGGCTGCACTACCACACCATCAACAACGAGCCGTACTGGGACGAATCGGCCTGCTACGTCTTCGCCAAAAGCAAAATCGACGCCATCGAGCGTGCCAGCTACGCCATTTACGACATGTGCATGGCACTCGTGCAGCACGTGCTCGACGAACGCATGTTCGGCCTATTCCTCATCCCGCCTGCCTACGAAGAACTCGTGATCAAAAGCTGGGAAGAAGAACACCCATCGATCTACGGTCGGTTCGACCTCGCCTACGACGAAAATGGCCCGCCAAAACTTCTCGAATTCAACGCCGATACGCCGACCGCACTCGTCGAGGCCTCAGTTGCGCAATGGCACTGGTTGAAGGATGTTGACGATCGCGGCGACCAATTTAACAGCATTCACGAACGACTCATCGAAGGCTGGAAGGAACTCCACAAGGCCGACGATACGCCGATCCACTTCGCGGCAATGAGTGGCGTCGTCGAAGATTACATCACCGTGGAATACCTGCGCGACACCGCGATACAAGCGGGGTTCCAGACCGAATACCTGGACATCGAAGGCATCGGTTGGGACCGGCAACGGAAGCTGTTTACGAACCGTGCCGGCAAGCCGATCGAGCGGATTTTCAAGCTATATCCGTGGGAATGGATGTCGCGCGAAGCGTTCGGCGAACACGTGCCGACGAGCAAAACGATCTGGATGGAACCGGCGTGGAAGATGATTCTGAGTTGCAAATCGATCTTGCCTTTGCTGTACCAGATGAACCCTGAGTCGCCGTACTTGCTGCCCGCGTGGTTTGAGGAACCCGAAGGCGTCGATTACGTGCGCAAGCCGATTCATGCCCGCGAAGGTGCGAACATTCAGGTCGTGCGTGGCGGCGAAGTCGTTCTCGAAACCGACGGGCCGTACTCGGTCGATCGCGATGTCGTCTATCAGCAACTGTTCCCGTTGAAGAGCTTCGACGGTCGATTCCCGATCGTCGGAAGTTGGATGATTAATGGTTGGTCGTGTGGCATCGGCATTCGCGAAGACGGCCAGATCGTCACGCAGAACACGAGCCGATTCGTTCCGCATCAGATGAGCGATTGACCGAAAGGGCGACCGATGAAACAGATCCACTGCCAGTTCGTCGAACTCGATACCGAGACGCGCGACTACCTGCGTACCGTCGCCAAACGGGTGGGCAACAAGACCCCCGGCGTCTTTGTGAAGGTCGAAAATTACTGGCCGATCATCGCGTTCATCGCCGGGCCGATCATCGGCTTTGTGGGCGTGATGATCGCGTTGTTCTCGTCGAAAAATGCCTCGGCGGTGGCGATGCTCGTGACGGCTTCGGTGCTTATGGGTGGCTGGCTGTTCGTCTATGCACTCCGACGCTGGATGGCGGGGTCGTCGAAATTCGCTGGATTTTACACGTATTTCGACCCGACTCACGTCTACCAAGTCAACGGCGAAGAGATCACCGTCACCGATATTTCCGAGTTCGACGATGTCTCGTTAAAGCACAACACATCGAACGGTCAGTATTCCTCGTCGAAGCTGACGTTCAATTTCGGCAACAACAATCGGCTCGGTGTGCCGATGAAGAATCTGCGGCGAGCCGAGTATGTGAAGAGCTATTACGATGCGATCGAATGGCTCGAAACGCACGAAGACAAACAGTGGCGGAACCTCCCGTTGCACGAACTCGGTGTTGTCGCGAAGTCGGTCGTGGCCTCCGGCGATGTGCCCGAAGAACTCAAGATCGACAGCGTCGTCGATTCGTTGCCCGTCGAGCCGCAGAAAACGAAT
>JANXNT010000375.1 GCA_025353985.1 Limnoglobus sp. | reverse complement strand
GGCACCGAAGGCTCCAAAAGCCTCGAAGTCGTAACGGCACACGATCCGAATTCGTGGCAGACAATGCACGAATTCGGCGGGTTCCAATTCTCGCCGTCCCATCAAACACGTTGCAGATCAGTAACTGTGCAATTCGGACTTACGTCGACTTGGAGAGCGAGATTTATCGCGATTCGACGACGTCTTTCAAAATGCGATTGAGTTTGTCCGCGTCACGTGGGTGGCCACGCCAGAGGACTTTGCCCGTGCCATCGATGAGTATCAGCGTCGGGTAACTTGCGACATCGAAGCGGTCCTGAATGCGGCCCACGGCAGGTTCCACATATAGATCGTAGTTCAGCCGCTGATCGCGCCGATACTTCGAAGCCACATCGCAACGCTGCTTTTCGCTGCCTTCATCGCAAACGATCCCGATCACTTCGAGCGCGTCGTTGCGGTACTTGTCCTGGATGGCCGTCAGCGTGGGAATCGCTTTCTTGCAAGGCACGCAACTCGTCGTCATGAAGTCCAGCAGCACGAATTCGCTCGCACGGCCACTCGGGAACGCACGCCGTTGACCAGCGACATCGAGCAACGCGAAACCGGAGTCACGCGAGATCGATCGCGAGGTACCGGCACCCGCTGGCAACGGTAACAACATCGGCCCTGGAATGCTGACGGGTGGGCTGGTGCGATAATCGGGTTGCGGGCCAGGCGCGAACAGATCGGGCCGCACAGGTACGGTTCGTGGCGCAACAGGCGACCAGCCGTTTCCGCCCGCTTCCGCGGGTTGCGGTAAGACGCCACCACTACCCGGCGTGTCGAAGAGCGGCGGGATCGGCGAGCGTTCGCCAGTGGGAATCGTTGGGCCGCTCGGCGGGAGATCGCCATCGGGGCGCGTGGGGGAAAGGGCCAAATCTTCGCGAAGTTGCAGCCGAATCCGCTCGTTGGGCACCTTCACATACTGCCGCCCACCGAACGAACGTCCACCCGCTTTCACCAGCGTGGTGAGGATATACGTCTCGTTCGCCTTCAAACCTTGGATGCTGAAAAAGCCACCGCGATCCGTCTGCACACCCATCGGTGCACCATGGCCCGCTTGCGCCGCATCCGAATGCTCGACGGTAACGAAGGCGTTCTCGACGGCACGACCTTCAGGATCCTCAACGGTGCCAGAAATGATACGCTGGACGGCCCCGAATTCGGCAGCGGGCACGGAGACACCCGATTTGCCGGGCCGCAAGTTCGAAGAGGGCAAGCCCGGTGCGTCGAGATAGCTTTTGGGGCGGGGCTGTTCCGGCTCTCGGTTGCGGTCGCGAATCCAGTCGCGTGCCCGAGAAGCCGGTTCTGCCGACGGACGTTCCCGATCGCGATCGCGGCTCCAACGGTCGAATACTCGACAACCGGATTGCGAAGCGATGGCGATGCCGATCAAAATCCCCCAGTGGAACCGCATGTCCCGATCATTCCGTCGCGCCGTCAATCGGTCAAGCTCACCCAGGAAATGGGGTATGGATCGTCGAAATCAGGCTTCGCGCAATCGATAAACGCGCCGCAGATTGCCCGAACCGCTACCGATTTATCATCGTCGTTTGTTAAACGACGATCA
>JANXNT010000762.1 GCA_025353985.1 Limnoglobus sp. | reverse complement strand
GCGAACTCGCGTTACCCCGGCAAAGTCGTGCGTGCGGGCTTCTTTGACGAAAGCTGGAAATTGCAGGCGAACGATGGGAAGTAAGCTGCGGTTTTTATCAGATTTGTGATGTTATTTCATCGGAGTTTCGCATGACGCTTGGCCGTATCGTTCGTTTGTTCGTCGTGCTGACTCCGGCGATTTTGCTCGTCGCGTCGGCGATTTGGTTTGTGTCGCGGTCGGCGACTCCGGCGAAGCACGATGTCGATACGACATCTGAAGTCGGCACCGGCACGGGTAAGCTCGTCGTCGTCGTGACATTCGACCAGATGCGCGGCGACTACCTTAGCCGTTGGGCGGCCGAGTTCGGCCCTGGCGGTTTCGAGCGTATGAAGACCGAAGGCATCTGGTACAACAACGCACATTTGCCGTACGCCTGTTCGTCGACGGCTCCCGGCCATGCGAGCATCGCGACGGGTGCGCCGCCTTCGGTGCATGGCATTATCGAGAATCGCTGGTACGACCGCGCGAAGGGCAAAGTCGTTTATGCGGCGTCTTCGGATGAAACGTACGATCGCGTTCCCCCGAGCGATGGCGTCGCGAAAAAGTGGCCCGGCATCGCACCGATGCGGTTGCTCGCACCGACCGTTGGCGATAGTTTGCGCGAAGCCACCAATGGGAAAGGCCGCACCGTTTCTCTGTCGATGAAAGATCGTTCGGCGGTGCTCATGGGCGGCAAGGAACCGGTCGGCTGCTACTGCTTCGATAGTTCCGAAGGTGAATTTCACACATCGAGTTTCTACCGGACGCGGTTGCCGGATTGGGTCGATCGCTTCAACCGCGACACGGTGTATCGCTGGGCGGGTCGCTCGTGGGATCGGCTGAAACCGCAGGAAATTTACGACCGTCTGGCAGGGCCGGACAACATGAACGGCGAAGCGAAGAACCCCGGTGGCCTGCCGAGCATCTTCCCGCACGTGTTGCCAAAAGCCGACGACAAAACAGCAAACTACCTCACCGCCATTGAGGCGTCGCCGTTCGGGAACGAGCTACTTTGGGAGTTCGCGAAGACGGCCATCGACGCCGAAAAACTCGGCGACCGCGGCGCATCCGATTTGCTCCTCGTCAGCTTTTCCCCGAACGACTTCGTCGGTCATGCGTACGGCCCCGATTCGCACGAAGTGATGGATATTACGCTGCGTTCGGATGCGATCGTTGCCGACATGATTGCCCACCTCGAACGTACCCTCGGCAAAGATCGCTTCGTGCTCATTGTCACCGCCGATCACGGCATTTGCCCGCTCCCGGAGATGGCGATTCGCACGCACCCCGAAGCGAAACGCATTTCCCTCGGCGA
The DNA here is from genome assembly GCA_025353985.1 of Limnoglobus sp. GTDB lineage: Bacteria > Planctomycetota > Planctomycetia > Gemmatales > Gemmataceae > Limnoglobus. The sequence goes on along the minus strand of JANXNT010000762.1, from coordinate 573 downwards.
CAATGTCAACGGGTTGGATGCCGCACTCGATGCCGCATTCGGGCTGCCCGGAGGCGTCGCGGGTCGCTGGGTCGAAGGGCCGATTCGCGATACGCACCCGTGGGTGTATTTGAACCGGCGAACGATCGAATCGATCGGCGTGCCGTACGAAAATGTCGAAAGTTACGCACGAAACTGGCTCGAAGGGCGAGCGAATGTAATGGCCGCGTTTAGCCGAACGCAGATCGAAAAAGGCGACTTTACGAGTGACCTCGGTAAACAATTCGGGGCGATGGTGCGGCTATCGTATCACCCCGACCGTTGCGGCGATTTGTACATTCTGACGCCGCCGTACATGCAAGTTTCCGGTGCGCTCTCGACTGGCACCGATCACGGCACGCCGCACGAATACGATCGCCACGTGCCAATTTTAATCTACGGTGCCGGTGTGCAGAAACGCGGCACCCGCGAGGAAGCCGTGAGTTCGCTAATCGTAGCGCCCATCATCGCCGAAGCGCTCGGAGTCCCCGCACCCGCAATGGCCACAGAGAAAGCCCCCGAAGGGGTTTTGGTCGCGAAGTGACGCAATGCCGT
>JANXNT010000328.1 GCA_025353985.1 Limnoglobus sp. | reverse complement strand
TTCAAGCGTTTTACCCCGTGAACGGTTACAAAAATGTTTACAGTAACATTCGGAATAATCTCGAACTCAAGACGATCGAACCGGCGTTTGCCCGCAAGCTTGTTGAAGGCGGGGTGGAATACGCCCGCAAGCTCGGCTTTCCGCCACATGCGGATTACGCCAAGGCCAAAGCGATCTTCGGCGACATTGACCCTGCGACGTGCGAACGCACCTTCGAATATGGCAAAGAAGGCAAACCGTTCTACATCTCCGGCCCATCCGAAAATCTGGCACGGCGTTCACAAATCATGCGCACACTCCTCATCAGTTGCGGCGTCGGTGGCTTCCATAATATCGTTGCGGCCGATGACGATTCGACGATCAAAATGCTAGAGGGACGGCAAAACGACCGCAGCTGAGTCAATTATGCGCATCCAACACTTCGTCGGGGTTCACTCCCGACGAGGTGTTGTCTACTAACAAACCGATCATGTTAGCCGCGACGAAGTAGCACAGATGATTCGCCGCTAATTACGGGTTCTTCGGCATTGGCAGGAAGCCGTTGAGTAGGTCGCCGACTTTGTTTTTCACGGCGTCTTTACCGACTTCTTCGATGAACTTCTTCGATGCGGCGAAGAACGCGCGCTGGTCGAGTTGCGGTTTGCCTATTGTGCCGCCGATTGGGATCTGGATTCGTTTTTTCATGACGGCCTCTTTGAGCTTGGGCGTGTTACGAAGTAATGGGCCGATCATCGAATCGGGAATTGGCAGGTCGGCCACCATGCTGACGGTGCCGTTGAGGCCGACCGAACCCGAGGTCGTCATCGTGAATCCGCTCGTGGTGATCGTCAAATTCTCGTGGTAGACGCGGCCGTTTTCGACGCGGATCGGTACGACTTGCTCGTTGGCCACGGTCAGTTTGGTTTGCTTCCCGCCCAACATCGTCACGATCTCCGTCACCATCGGCCCGGCTCCGACTTGCACCGAATGCAGCGTGAGCTTGCCCTTCAAAGTCATGCCGTCTGGGTTGCCGAGCGGGATGCGATTCTCTTCGAGGTCGAAGCTGATGTTGCCTTCGGTTTCGGTCGATTGGGCGAGCGCGGGCAAGGCATACCCCAACGCCTCGGCACAGGCGGCGGGCGTCAGTTTCGCGCGGTCGATGATTTTGCCATTGGCCAACGTCAACTCGGAAATTGGCCCGACGAACGACACCGTCGGTTCGATGCGGACTTTGCCAGTTTGGCCGAACGTGGCTTCGAGTGGATCGACCTTCAAAATGCCGCGATCCAGATTTGCTTTCAACTCCGCTTGGCCGACGTCGAAGCCGTAGGCTTTCAGCGATTGCCAGCCGAGGCCAGCGTTGCCACTGAGGCTGACGAGCATTCCTGTCGGTGCG
>JANXNT010000267.1 GCA_025353985.1 Limnoglobus sp. | reverse complement strand
GCTCGAAACTGCTGTCGTTTCGCGTCGATCGCTTCGACGCTACGCGGTTGAAGGCCGGCTTGTTGTCGAGCGTCCCATATTCCCTACATCATTTGCCAAAAAGGGGTGGTGGATTGGCACGGCGGTACAGTCGCTACGGTGACCTGCACCTTACCCGCAGGCAAGGCCACTTTCCCATTGAGTTGCAGTGTACCATCCGGCTGAACAGTTCCTTGAAGCACCACGGTATTCGCGCTCATTTGTTCATCCTCCTCTGCGACATCTTACTCAATCTATGCCTTCCCCAAAACCAGATCGACGACCCAGCAGCCGCGGACATGGACGCTATTCTCATCTTGGCAGTGATCGAGAATCGCGGCGTCTTCGCAACCGACATCCTGAAGAGCGTCCGCGAGAATCGGCATCGCGTGAAAATTGCGAGCATCGTACATCGTCTGCGCAAGTGCTACGGCGGTAGCGGAACGCCACTCAGGATCGAAATCGACGGGACGGAAGGGGTTACCGTAGATGTCGTGAAGGAAATTGATCTGGTGCTTCATTTCGTGACGAAGAATATCACTTTGATGTTTTAGCCCACTGTGAAAACCTTGCTGGACGGTTTTTTCGATCGACATGTAACGGGTAGCCGACCACGCACACGAAGATACCGCACTTCCAACGACTCTTTCGATGCGTTCAATTAGCGTATACCAGGCCGGAACAGACCGTACGTGGTCGGTGTACAGGGAATTCCACTGTTTGAAACGTTCCGCATGTCGAGTCCGAAGCGCTTTTCGACCTTGTGCGAGTTTGTGCGTGGTTCCTGTTCCATCCGCAAATGCTTCGGCAAATTCCAGGGCATTTATCATGTCCAGATCCGGTATTGGCGGCAGTACATTTCTGGCACACGCTACGACGAAGTACCTCAACTTCCGCGAACTGGTATGCGATTTGATGAATTCCAGCAGTTCGGTAGTATTACGCGCAGTCAGCCACTCTTCCTCCGTCATGGCTTGCCCTCCGCAGCTTTCCGCTTCGCGGCGATCTCGGCCATTCTCGCCGCGATGATCGCTTCGTGGCCGCGGTCGGTGGGGGTGTAATACGTCACATCCGCGGGCACATACTCCTGTTCGACCCACCCACCTTCGAAGTTGTGCACGTACTTGTAACCCACGTGGCCGAACTGCTTCGCACCGGCGTAATGGGCGTCTCGCAGGTGCTTCGGCACGGGGAGTGTGCGGCCTTCTTTCACGTCTTTTTGGGCGGCACCAATCGCCACCGTGCAGGCGTTCGATTTCGGTGCGGTCGCCAAATAACAGACCGCGTGCGAGAGGTTCAGCACGCATTCCGGTAAACCAACGCGCTCGACGGCATCCCATGCGCCGTTCGCAACGAGCAAGGCCATCGGGTCGGCGTTGCCGATGTCTTCCGATGCGAAAATTACGAGCCGTCGTGCGACGAATCGCGGGTCTTCGCCCGATTCCAACATGCGCGCCAGCCAGTAAGTCGCCGCCTGTGGATCACTGCCCCGCAAGCTCTTGATGAACGCCGAGGCCAGGTCGTAGTGCGAATCGCCGGTCGGATCGAAATCGAGAACCTTGCGCTGAATCGAATCTTGCGCCAGTGCGAGATCGAAGAGAATCTGCGTGGTATCGGGGCGTGCATTTTCGATCGCCAGCGACGACTTTACGCCGATCTCGATTGCCATCAGCGCGCGTCGGGCATCACCATCGCAAATCTCGGCGAGGAAGCTCAATGCATCGTCGGTGATCGTCACCGGTGTCTTGCCGAGGCCGCGTTCGCTGTCTGCGAGTGCGCGGGTGATGACGGTCTTCGTATGTTCGCGCGAGAGCGGTTCGAGCGTGAAAATCTGGCTACGCGACAGGAGCGGCGTATTCACCGCGAAGAACGGGTTTTGCGTCGTTGCGCCGATCAAAATGACGATGCCATTCTCGACATCGGGGAGCAGCACGTCTTGTTGCGAACGGTTGAAACGATGGATTTCATCGAGAAACAGGATCGTGCGTTCGCCGTTGTGTTCGAGCCGCGAACGGGCTTCGGCTAGTACATCGCGAACGTCCTTGATACCTGCCGCCACGGCGTTCATCGCCACGAAATGCGACTTCGTCTGATTGGCAATGACGTGCGCGAGTGCGGTCTTACCGCAACCGGGCGGTCCGTAGAAGATCACCGAGTTCAGGCGGTCCGCGAGCAGCATCCGGCGTAGGAGTTTGCCGGGGCCGAGGATATGCTCCTGCCCGACGAATTCGTCGAGGTTGCGCGGTCGCATCCTTGCGGCAAGTGGCTGCGCCGTCAGCCGGTTCGCCTTGCGGAGATCGGTGAATAAGTCCAAGAGGGACTCCTTCGAACAAGCAGGATCGATACGTCGTCAGCATACCCGAAATCGCGATGTAAAACCGATCTCATAATCGACGTAAGTCCGAATTGCGAACGCTCAAAAACCGTGTTTTTCGTGTTTTTTTCGTCTCAAAACGCCACTTTTTGAGCCTCCACAATTCGGACTTACGTCGATTATGAGAGCGGTTTTCCATCGCGATTTCGGATATGCTGACGACGTATCGATCCTGCTTGTTCGAAGGAGTCC
>JANXNT010000184.1 GCA_025353985.1 Limnoglobus sp. | reverse complement strand
GGGCACTCTCTCGGTAATGGCCCAATCAGGAGTGAGATGGCACAACCCCGCGATGTATGGCAGGAACTCGCTTTACGCGATTTGGCCGCGTCCGGGAATGCCGACGCATGGCGGACGCTCTACGATGGGTCGTTCGATTCTGTGGCCGCGTACGTCCGTTGGCGGGCGAGTGGCCTCACCGATTTGGTCGATGATGTTTTGCAGGAAACGTGGATGACCGCGATACGCAAACTGCGAACGTTCGACCCGCACACTTGCCCGTTTGCGGCGTGGGTTTGTGGCATTGCGGCAAATGTTTTGCGGCATCAATTGCGAAGTCGGACACGCTACCGGCGGCGGGTGAGTGTGTTCGAAACCAGCGAGCATCTCGTCGCGCCGACGATTGACGACACCCGCGAACGGGCCGAGCGCGTGGCCCAGGCGCTGGCAGAATTGCCCGAGCGATACGAACGGGTTTTGCGTGCGAAATACCTCGAATTGCAGAGCGTGGAACGGATCGCCAGCGATGGCGGCGAGACTGCGAAGGCGATCGAATCGTTGCTGATGCGTGCCCGGCAAGCGTTCCGCGAACAGTACGAGCGAGACACATGACCGACGATGAACTCGACAGTCTCTTGATGCCGACGGACGCTCCCGCAAACGATGCGTTGCGCGAACGGCTGTTCGCACAAACGTGGGCACGGCACCGGCGAAATCGCCTCCTCCGGCGCAGCTTTGCGATGCTCGGAATCGCGGCGATATTCCTTGCCGGTGGCGCGGTCGGCTGGTACGGCAAGCCGACGCCACCGCCGGTGATCGAACGCGAAATCGAGAAGGTGTTCGTGCCCGTGCCGACCGAGCCGAAAGTCTCGCGCGATGATTTGGTGATGACGCCGGAGCAACTCGAACTCGAAGCGGAAAAGGCACGCGACCCCGCACAATGTGCGAGTTTCTACAAGCAAGCGGGCGATGCGTTCCTGCGGGTGCGCCGCGTGGAAGCGGCCATGCGTTGCTATCGGCAACACTTGTCCGAAGGCGGCGTTTCCACGATCCGAAGTGAGGATTCGTGGATGTTAATCAACCTGAAGCAATCTCAAAAGGAGAACGACCATGCGAAAGCGAATTAGTATCGTGGCGGTGGGCCTGCTGGCGATGATCTCTATGGGGCAAGCCCCCGCACCCGAAACCAAGCCGAAGAAAGCGCCAGAAGCGGCGAAGCCGCAGACACTCGAGGAAGTCACTGCCGATGCGGTGCGGTACCACCCCGATGTGCGTGCCGCCGCCGCCGAAGTCGAACTCGCACAGGCGAAGTGGCTGCAAACCAAACACAACGTGGCGATCAAAGTCGCAACCGCCAAACGCGCCTTCGAGAACCTCAAACAACAAGTCGCGGTGGAAGAAAAGGGCTATCAAATCGCATCGCTCAGCTTGAAGACGGCCAAGGAGCTGTACGAGAAATCGGCGCAAGTGAAAAATGGACTTTCCTTAGTCGATTTGAAACAAATGGTGCAGGTGGTCTCGCAACACGAAATGCAAGTGGCAGTATTAGAAAAATCCATGGTGAAACTCAAAGGCGAACTGGCCAACGCCGAGGCCGACTATGCCACATTCGCCAACAGCAACCAGAAGGTACTTGGTGAGAAGGCGATGTATACATTCGATATGGCTTTCGCAGAAAATCAAACTTTCAACAAGTGGGTGCCGACACAAACCGTATCTGTTACTGGTTCGTTCGCGAATCAATTGCGTGAGTCGTTCGACAAAATGACAACGCTCGATGCACAGAAATCGGCTCACCTCGAACTGGTTTTTAGCACCATATTGGGATCCGCAAATGTCGCTGGCATGGTGCGCATTCCGCGACAAGAACAGCCAACAGTCATGTCAGATGCAATGCGAATCGATCTTCCTGCTGGCAAACATAGTTTGGCCACGTGGTTGCAACTCGGTGTTGATGAAACGAATGATAAGCTAGCGGAATTAAATACCTTTGAACCTATGCCGCAACGCCCAAAACGCTACGAGTTGTACATTCGCGAGTACGGCCTGCTCTTGGCGGATGCCAAGAATCCGCCTGCCGACGCGATTACCGTCAGCGAATTCCTGAAGCAAGTTCGCTCCGAGAAGGGGAGATAACGTAGTCTCGCTTTCCTCTCGCGGAGCGAGAGGGCTACATTACGTGACCGTTTCCGCTGCGTGAGGTATAAAACGTTGACAGAGGGTACGTCCATCCCCTAAAGTCGCGATGGAAGACGTGCCCGAAAATTGGTGGAAAGCGAGTCTACTGTGCCGATTCAAATGGAACTCAAACGGATCATCATCAGCGAGGTCGACGACACGCAGCTCATCGTGTTGAAGGAACTCGAAGGCGACCGGAGTTTCCCGATTGTCATCGGATTGTTCGAGGCGCATAGCATCAATCGCCGCGTCAAGGGCGAGTTGTCGCCGCGGCCACTCACGCACGATTTGATCGTCGCCGCCGTCGAAGCGATGGGTGGCGACATTCAAGATGTCATCATCAACGACCTGCAAGAACACACCTATTTTGCGAAGCTGCGAGTGCGGCACGAAGGCGAACTCATCGAGATCGACTGCCGACCGAGCGATGCAATCGCGGTGGCGGTGACGGCAAAGATCCCGCTCTACGTGAACGAAAGCGTCCTCGGTGACGCGCTCGACGAAGATTGATCCGACACGTTTTTTTTTCCGCACGGCGGATATAACTCCGGTGTCTCGGTTTCTCCGCTACAAGGAGTCTGCACATGCGGAAGTTATTTGCACTCGTGGTCATCGTTGGCCTGACGGGCACGGCGTCTGCGGCGGTTAAGACGCAAGTGATTGATTACAAATTCGATGGCATCACGCTGAAGGGGTTCCTCGCGTTCGATGAGGCCGTCAAGGAGAAGCGCCCCGGCATTTTGCTCGTTCACGAATGGTGGGGGCTGAACGATTACGCGAAGAAGCGGGCGGGAATGCTCGCCGAACTCGGCTATGTGGCGTTCTGTGCGGACATGTACGGCGACGGCAAAACGACCGAACATCCGAAGGAAGCCGGCGCGATGGCGACGACGGTTCGCAAGAATGTCGAAGTCTGGCGTGGTCGCGCCGAAGCCGCGTTGAAGTTGCTCAAGGAACGCCCCGAAGTCGATGCGAAGAAGACCGCCGCCATCGGCTACTGTTTCGGCGGTTCGACGGCGCTGCAACTCGCACTTGCAGGGAACGACCTCAGCGCCGTCGTCAGCTTCCACGGCGCACTGCCGACGCCTTCGGTCGATGACGCGAAGAAGATCACCTGCAAGGTACTGATCTGCCACGGGGCTGACGATGCGTTCATCCCCGAGGAGAATATTAAGAAGTTCCGTAGCGCGCTCGATGAAGCCAAAGTGAGCTATCAGTTCGAGAGCTACCCCGATGCGGTGCATAGCTTCACGGTGAAGGGGATCGACGACAAAGGCCTAAAGGGCATCGCGTATAACGAAGCCGCCGACAAGAAATCGTGGGAGCAAATGCAGACGCTATTTAAGAGCGTGTTCGGCCAGAAGTAACGGCAGAATGCGGTCGAGGATTGGCGCGATCCATTCGTGGCAATCGTGCAAAAGCAGCGTATCGCCGGGCCGGACTTCATGCAGGACGGCCTCGGCGCATTTCTCGGCATCGTCGCTGGTGCGGCAACGCCAATCGTTCGAATCGAGCGACCAATTCATCGTGCGATACCCGCATCGCATCGCCGCCGTCAGCGTCGCCACGTTCACCCGGCCGAGTGGCGGGCGGAACCATTTCGGCGGCACGCCACACGCCCGTTCGACCGCCGCATGGCACCGGCGCACATCGTCGGTGACGGCCCGCAACGCCCACGCCGATGCGACTTCGTGCGAATACGTGTGGTTGCCGATTTCGTGACCAGCCGCCACGATTTCACGCAGCACATCGGGATGGTTCTCGACGAATTTTCCGACCACGAAGAAGATCGCTTGGACGTTCCACTTCGCGAGCCGTTCGAGTACGGCACGGGTGTGAATCGGGTGCGGGCCGTCGTCGAATGTGAGTTGCACACCGCGTTCCGCACGACGGCGAACGAGCGAATTCGGTATCCGCGACCAGGGGAAACCGGGCCGCGTAATCATACGACTTCGGCACTCCGCCGCGTCCGGTGCCAGATCGTCGAGCTTTTGGTAAACCCGCCGAGCGTGACGAACAGCAACCGCATAACCACCCACGGTAACGCCAGAATCATTCGCCCCGCTTTCGGTGGCAACCCGACTTTCCGCCCGGCACGGAAGTACAAGCCGAACGTGAGCAACCCGATAGCACCCGTCCACAGCACGAACCAATCGGGCACGAGCTGACATAGCACTGTCGCAAACACGATGACGTTCGTCAGCATCCACTGCGCGAGCACGAGCGGTTTACTTTCGATCCAACGTGTCAGGATGCCTGAGCCGACGAACAGCGAGGCCCGCCAACGACGGCGCTGCTGGAAGAGATCGACCGTGAGAACGGGAGCTTCGCTATGGACGATCGCGGTGGCGAGGAAGCGAATTTTGACGCCGGCGCGGGCCAGGCAATGATCGTACTCGGCATCTTCGGTCAGCCCGTACGCATTCCACGGGAATCGTTCGAGGATGCTGCGTGCGAAGCCCATACCGGTGCCACGGAGTGGTGGGCGAAGGCCGAGCGCGTCTTTGCCCGCCGCGATTTCGTTATCCATAATGCTACCGATGGCCGAAGCGAAACCGGCCGAATCGGGGCCAGGGTTCCGCGTTACCACGGCGGCCTGCACCACAGGCGTACCACTTTGCAGATGCGCATCGAAAATCCGAAACAGATCCGGATAAACTTCGCAATCGGCATCGAGAACGATCACCGCATCGGGGCGACTCGGCAACACATGATCGAACCCGTAAGCGAGCGCGTAGCCTTTGCCGCGCAAGTTCCGGTCGAAGCGTTCGAGCACTTCCGCACCGTGTTCGCGAACGATATCAGCGGTGTGGTCGGAGCAATTGTCGGCGACGACGACGATCCGCCGCAGCGCCGCCGGGTAATCGGAGTCGAGCACCGAACGCAGCGTCTCCGTGATCGTAAGCTCCTCGTTGTGTGCGGGAATCAGCACGACGAATGCGGTCTGCGGTTCGGGGGGAATCGCGACGGTACGCCGCCTCCCGAGGTACGTGAAGACGACGTAGTAAAGACACGCGAACGTTGCCGGGGCAAGGAACGCGAGAGCCACGAAGAGGGCGATCATCCGAAATCTCCTGCGTAAGATTTGCAAACGGTAATGGATTGCCGGGATTCGTGCTAGTGCAGTTTGTCAAGCGAATGTAGCGCAAAATGGCGGCTGCATCGCAGATCGTGGCGAACATCCTCTCGCCGTCTGGCGTAGCGTGCGATAGATCAATGGGAACATACATTCGGTCGATCATTCTGCGGGAATCACGACATGGACTGGCTCACGAATCCTTCGCTCATCACGGCTGGCGTATTGCTGGCGCTTTACCAGGTGATTGCTGCGTTGCCTTGGCTCCGTGCGATCGACCCGAAAGGCTTCTCGCAAACCGTGCGGAACCCCACGTCGTTGGGGTATGCCGTGCTCAGCGTGATCGGCATCGGGCTGCTGTTTGCGGTGTACCTCGGGTACACGGGCCAAAGCACGAACATTACGCTATACGGCAAGGTTTACGGCTCGATTTTGCACCTGCAATTGCTGATCGACTTCTTCATTTTGGCCCCGCACGCGGTGATTTTGGTATCGCCGAAAGCCGGTGCGGTGGCCCAGGCGGCGTATCGCGAAGGCTGGCGGCAGCCGATGTTCTGGTTGATTGCCGCGTTCGGTATCGCGCTGATGGGCCTCTCGATCGTCATCCCGTACTTCACGTTCGGCGATGACTACAAGATGATGAAGCAGATCGGCTTCGACATCTGTATGCTCGCGGCCGTACTGTTCGGCGTGCTGGCATCGAGCATGTCGATCAGCGAAGAAATCGAAGGCCGCACCGCGATTACCGTGATGAGTAAGCCGATTAGCCGTCGGCAATTCCTCATCGGCAAGTTCCTCGGCATCCTGATGGCCTGCATCGCGATGACGCTCATTCTCGGCTGGTTCCTAAACTGGGCGCTGATTATCAACCCGGCTTACGACAAGATCAACGAAGTCAGCGACCCGATGTCGATCCAGGCTCGCGTGGAAATTGCACCGCTCGTGCAAAGGCTCGTTCCCGGTACGACCGGCAAGCTGTTCGCCGAAGGCACCGGTTTCTGGGTCGGCGAAACGGTCGCCCACTCGTTCGGCCTGCTGTTGGGCTTCGGCCAGGTCATGATCCTCGTGGCACTCGCGTCGGCACTGGCCACGAAGATGCCGTTCGTGGTCAACGTCGTGCTTTGCCTCGTGCTGTACTTCCTCGGCCACATGGCCCCCGTCGTGGTGAAAGTGACCGACAAGAAAGACGCAACGGGCGAAGGCGGCACGGGAAACGGCCTGATTCGATTCCTCGGGCAGTTGTTCGATACGATTCTGCCGCCGCTTGAGTTCTTCAACATGAGTCCGGCCATTGTCCGAGACACGCCGCTCGACTTATGGGCGTTCGCGAGCTACGTGCTTTCGGTGTTCGGCTGTGCCATCATTTACACCATGATCGCGATTATCATCGGACTGTTGTTGTTCGAAGATCGCGACTTGGCTTAATTTGACGATTGCAGCAGAACGCGGAACGCACATCGGTGTCGATTTGTCGTTCCGCAATGCTTCGCATCTGCTAGCGTAGAAGTAGTGAAATTGGGTGCCGTCCGGTGCCCGTCGTGCCTCAGATGCACCTCGGTTGCCGTGCCCGTCCCGGTCGCAACGAGGTTCCCGTGGAAGCGCAATCGTTCAAAACCGCACGTCAATCGTTGAACGCAGCCCCATTCTCGAAATGGCTCGCGATACTGGCATCGATCATTTCCATCGTGGCATTTCTGCTACTATTGCCGCTAATTTATCTGTTCGTGGACTTACTCGTTTGGCGTGGGGCGATACCGACGTACGCCACGCTTACCGCTGCGAGGCAGCAGGATTTCCGCGAAGATTGGGAGCATTCGCTCGGCCAAGACAGCAACATTGCGGGCAACTTGGCGAAGATCCGACCCGCGCACGAAGAAGGCAAAGCGGACGATACCGACAAGTGGGAATGGCGCTGGCAGGCCACGATTTACACTCACTTCGAAAGCCGAATCGGCACCGATGCCGCGAATGCCTACATCGATCTCTCCGAACCGCACACCCCGATCACGATTCCCACGAATAACCGGCTCGGCATACTCAGCTTGATCGCGAGAGAACGACCGCGCTGGACGGCCACGTTACTCAGTCACTGCGCACGACTCAATCCGTGGATGTGGCACCCAGATCCATCGAACGGTGCCAACGTCAAATACCTTGCGGGGTTGTTTATCGCCGCGTTCGTGCTGTCGATACTCTTCCTGGCGATGATGTTCGTCGCCGAACATGGGGCCGCCGTGGCAACGCTCGAATCGGCGACGGGGCTGCGTCGGAGTGTGTTCACGCACGCGAATCGCCTGAGCCAGTTGGCCGTGCGTAAACAATCCGCGCTCGAAGCCGCGAACTTGTTCACGCAGCGGATCGACGTCGTGCAAGATGGCCTGCGGGCGTGGCTGCTGACGGGGATTAAGTCGCCGATTGCGATCGTGCTGCTGCTCGTTTTCCTGTTGATAATTAACTTTTGGCTGGCCGCGTGTTTGCTGTTACTCGGTGCGATCGTGTGGCTGGCGGGCGGGCAGTTTGCGGCGTGGTTCCGTCGCGATGGCCGAATCGCCACACGCCGTTCCGAAGCCCGCATGATGCAGATGAAGGAAAGCCTTTCGATCATTCAACTCGTGAAATGCTACCTGATGGAGCGGTTCAACCAGAACCGCGTCGAACGGCAAATCTCCGATCACACGAAAGCCGAATGGCGACGCCTCCGTGGCGATGCACTCTCGCAACCGGCGTTCATTTCCGCCGTGACGATTGCTGCGATTGTGGCCATGTACCTCACGGGCCGATCCGTGCTGGCGGGTGATATGAGCGTGGCTGGCATGGCGATGAAACTGGCCGCCGTGACAGGCCTCGTCTGGGCGCTCAGTTCGTGGATTTCCGCCCGCGTTCGCATCCGCCGATCAATGGTCGCCTACGACGAAGTCGCCGAATTTCTCGACCGCCGTGCCGAAGCCGGGCAGACGATCGATGCGGAGTTCCTGCAACCGATGGCGGATCGGCTCGATTTCGTCGAAGTGAGTTTGCGCGAATCCGGCACGGGGCGAATGCTGCTCGAAAAGGTGACGCTCAGCGTGCCCGCCGGATCGCGCGTCGTCGTCGTCGGCTCCGATCCGGACGAAACCGCATCGCTCGTTCACCTGCTCGCGCGGTTCCTCGACCCCACCGGCGGCGAAGTCCGCATCGACGGCAAAAACATCCGCTGGGTGACGCACGAATCGCTACGGACGCAAGTCGCGATGGTGCTCCAGGAATCGCTCGTTTTCGGCGATACCATCGCGAACAACATCGGCTGCGGCGACACGAGCTTTTCCGTTCCGCAGATTATCGAAGCCGCGAAACTGGCGCACGCGCACCAGTTCATTCAACGCCTCGGTTACGGCTACGAAACGCTAATCGGCGATGCGGGCCATTCGTTGCGGCCTGGCGAAAAACTGCGAATCGGCCTCGCACGGGCAATTTTGCGCGATCCGTCGATGCTCGTGATCGAAGAACCCGAACTGCCGATGGACGAGGATTCGCGGGCACTGCTCGACGATAGCTACGAGCGCATCCAGAACGGGCGAACGATCTTGTTCCTGACGCGCCGCGAATCGCTGCTGAAACGTGCCGCAAAAGTCGTGGTGCTGCACAAAGGCCGAATCGCCGCCGTCGGCACGCACGACGACCTCATGAATTCGTCCGAGCTTTACCGTCACCTGCTGTTCAAGGAAATGACGGTGCCTTCGCCATCCGTATCATGACGGTTGAAAACCAACCGTACGCCGTCAGGATGATCGAATGGCTTTTGAATCCGAACTCGCCGTGGCACTGGAAGCGGCGGCACTGGCGGCAACGTTTATCCGAGCCGAATACGAGACATTCGTACCGATCCCGAACGCACCCGCGACGATTAGCACGCACGTCGATCGCGGTTCGCAAGACATCATTTTGAACCACCTCACACGCCATTTTCCGCAAGATGGCATCTGCGCCGAGGAAAGCACCGCCACGAAACAGACGCGAGCGGACCGCATGTGGGTCGTCGATCCGATCGATGGCACGCGCGGTTTCGTCACGAAAAATGGCGAGTTTTCGATCATGATCGGGCTGACGATCAATGGCAAACCCGTTGTCGGCGTCGTGCTTGAGCCGATCACGATGACGTACACCTACGCCACTATCGGGCAAGGTTGTTGGACGCGGATCGGCGATGGCGAGTTACGCCGTTGCCACGTGTCCGATGTCGCCAAACCGAGTGATTGCTTGCTGATTCAGAGCCACACGAAACGCAGTGAATCGCCCAACGCGGTCGTGAAGGCCCTCCAACCGGCGCGTCTCCACGAGATGTATTCGGCCGGGGTGAAACTCGCCGTCGTAGCGCGGGGCGATGGCGATGTGTACGTGAACACGTACTCGAAATTCCACGATTGGGATATCTGCGCGGGGCACATTCTCGTCGAAGAAGCGGGCGGCACGGTCACGGGGTGCAAAGGCGAACCGATCATCTACGGCAACAGCGATTATTCGCAGCACGTCGGCTTGATCGCAGCCAACCGCGCGTTGCAGGTCGCCGTCGTCGCCGGGCTATCGATTTGACGGACAGCGACGATTCGTTTACAGCACGCCCTTCGTCGATGGAATGCCGGTGGCACGCGGATCGGTTTCCACGGCGGCTCGGAGTGCCCGGGCGGTCGCTTTGAAAATCGTCTCGACGATGTGGTGCGCGTTGCGGCCATGATGCACGACGACGTGCAGCGTGAGTAGCCCCGCCGACGACACCGCACGCCAGAATTCCTCCGCGAGCGCCGATGAAAACGTACCCAACAATTCGTTCGGCACGTCGGCTTTCCACACGAGGAATGGCCGCCCGCTCAGGTCGATCGCACTCGTCACCAGTGCCTCGTCCATCGGCACCGTGGCATCGCCATAACGGCGGATGCACGCCTTGTTTCCGAGGCATTCGACGAGCGCTTTCCCGAAACAAATGCCGACATCTTCGACGGTATGGTGCGCATCAATGTGCAAGTCGCCGACGCACTTCACGGTGAGGTCGAACAGACCGTGCTTCGCGATGTGCGTTAGCATGTGATCGAAGAACCCGACGCCCGTCGACAGTTCGGACTTCCCCGTCCCGTCGAGGTTCAACGTCAGTTCGATCTGCGTCTCGGCAGTCGTTCGGTGGATCGTCGCAGTTCGTGGCATGGTCGTCCTTATTACTTGGCGAGGTCTTTCAAGAGTCGAACGGCTTCGTCGGCCAACGCCTCGCCGATGCCCGGTTCGTACGGCGAATTCGTGACTTCGTAGCTGCCTTCCGCGAAGGCTTTTTTCGTCGGTACGTAGCAATCGACGTCGTTGGCGATCGTTACGATAATCGTATTCGGGAACGGCGATTCGCGGCGGATTTGCATCCCGATTTCGACGAAGACTTCGTGCGGCAGTGTCACGATAGCGGTATCGGAACCGATGCGGAATGCCTGAATTTCCAGCGGTACGGTATCGCCGTGGCGTTCGCGGAAATGCCGGACCAGCAAGATCCGGTAGGCTTCGACTTGCTCGAGAAACTCCGCTTTCTTCGCCGCCTCGCCGATCAGGCGATCGCGGCTGACTTCGTATTCCTTCGGTCGATCCGCACGCAACCGCCCCGCAACGGTGCCGCGTTTCACATTCAACTGCGGCCCCGGCATCGGCTTCAGTTTCGGTACCGCTTCGATCAACTTTGCGGACAGTTTCACGCCAATGATTTCCGATGTCGGGTCGCGCTCCGCAATCTGGACATCGATGTGATTCGTGTCACCCGCACAGCCTTCGCCGAAGATCGAGATGAAGTCTTTGCCGTACGTTTCGCATAATTTGCGTTGCATGTGGCCGGGGTAACAGGCACTAAATGTGCTGCCACCGTAGACGGCAGTGTGCATGTCGAACGCACTCAGGCAGCCGAACGCCTTGCCACTCCCCGCATCGGTGGCCAGAAGAATGGGCATGAGATCGTTCGTCGGCCCGGCGACTTTGACGATGCCCGGATTCCGCTTGCCAGGGTTGCAGCGGACGTTGCCATCCTTCATGAAATAGCGACGGTTGAACGCGATACCCGGCACGGCAATCGAACCGACATCGAACGTGGCGGGCCGTGCCGCTTTCTGCGCTGCCACGGCCGCTTCGACGATTCTTGCCACGAATTTTTTCCGGTAGCCACTCGCCCGTTCGACGGGGTCGCTGGCATCGTCCTTCGCGCCGATCCGATCGCGATACAGTTTCAGCAACACGGGATCGTAGTGCATCGGCCCGCCGTGCGTGTGCGTGGCCGTGATGGCAATGTTCGCAATCGGAATGCCCGTCTTCGCCGAGATTTTCGCACGCGCCTCGTCGGTCAGGCCGCGTTCGTGCCCGCACACATCGCAGATGATAAGGCACGCCTTCGCGTCACCGTCTTCAATGGTCATCGCCTTCGCAAACAGCGGATCGCGAACGCCATCGGACATCACTTCACTGTAATTTCCCGCGATGCGATACACCGCCGGCGGAGAAATATCCGCCACCGCAAAACCCACCCGAAGCGGCGCAGCGATGGCATTTCCGGAGCCAGCGACAAGAAGCAAACAGCATATCGTCGGCCATAGTCCGGTGAACGCATTTGACTTCATACTCGCACCTTCACAAATCGGGACGCGGATTCATTCTTTGTTTACTGGACGAATATTGCAAAATCGAGAAAATCCGGAGGACGACACAGTTACTCGGAGCGTATGCATGGAACCTTCGTCTCGTTCGGCGCTCGATGTGCTCGGGTGCCGCGATTGCCCGAAGGATCGTGCGGCATTCGTGCCGACGGAGGCAGCGGTTCGCTGCCCCGCGTGTTCGGTGGTTTGGCCGCTCGGCCCGCATGATGCGGTGAATTCTCTGACGCAACCGGCTGAGTCCGTCGTTCGCGAAATCGATGGAATGCGCAGCGAAAATCCGAGCCGCTATCCCACACGCGATTCCTTTTTGTTCCAGTGCGTCGAACGAGTATCCCGGTTCGAAGACCGCATCGCTGGCGAAGCGAATGCGGCCAAAAACTACTACGAATCGACCGCACTCAACTTCCGGTATGCCTACGACAAACTGAAAATTACAGGGTCGGAGCGCGTCCTCGAAATCGGCGCAGAACACGACTTCCCCTTCCTGAAACCGTTCCGCGAAAACGGTTGCGACTGTTACGCCACGAACTTGTTTTTTTGCTACGAAGCGACGCGCCCGCCGGGTGCGCAGGTCGTCCTCGGCGACATGAACCGGTTGCCGTACCGGAACGAAATGTTCGACGTCGTCGTGGCGTCCGCGACCTCGCACCACTCGCCGGATTTACCGGGGCTGTTGGCCGAGTTGGCCCGCGTGACACGGCCATCGGGCTATCTGCTATTGCTGAACGACCCGACGAGCGGCGCATTCAAACACGCACTCGACCGATTCGGGTTCGGTACCCAGTTAGGCGGAAGTCGGCACGATCTCGTCAACGAAAACGAGTACTCGGTGGCCGCCTATCGCCGACTTGCGAAGACCGCCGGGTTCGCGATTACCGAGTCGTTTTTCCCGGTGTACTACGATCAAAAACTGCGTAGTGGAAACGTGCGTGGCGTACGGTTCGCGCCACTCGCGAAACTCGTGAGCCTCGCATGGCGAATCGCGCCGCTCCGCTGGATTTTGCAAAAGACCGCACTGTACCCCGCACAAATGCTCATCGGCCTCGAACTGAACATGATTCTGCGAAAGCGTAACATGATGGAAGCGATCCAACGGAATTGACCAAAGAGGCAGACATGACGAACCGATTGCTCGGGTCTGTGACAGTGAGCATTTTCGCGATGGTTTCGCTGGCGTTTGCGGAGCCGCCGAAGCCGAAGTTCCAGATGGGCAAAGACACCACGTTCATCACCGAACCGCTCGATGCGGACGGCTACCTGGACTTCGAAACCGCCCTAAACGAACGGCTTCGCGGCAAGATCACACCTGAGACAAACGCAATGGTCGTTTTCTGCCAGGCGTTGGGGCCGAAGCCAGAAGGGGCAGAGATGCAGCCCGAGTTCTACAAATGGCTCGGCATCGAACCACCACCGGCGAACGGCGATTATTTCATAACCCTGGAGGAGTACGTTCGCAAGAAGACGGGGAAGCCACTCGATGAGCACGAATTCGAGGCCTTAATGGTTCTCCGCAAACAGCCCTGGACGAAGAAGGAACATACGCTCGTCGCGGAGTGGCTGGACCAAATCGATAAACCGCTCGGCCTCATCGGAAAGGGCGTCGAGCGAAAAGACTATTTCTACCCACTCATTTCCGCTCGGAAAGTCGTTGGGCGGCGGGGGATGCTGCTCGGTGCGTTTTTGTCGCACGTTCAGAAGAACCGAGCCATTGCCAATGCCCTATCCATTCGTGCGATGTTGCGGATGGGCGAACGGAAATACGACTTGGCGTGGCAAGATCTCATCGTCTGCCATCGTCTCGGACGCCATGCCGCGCACGGTGGCACGCACATTGAAACGCTCGTTGGCAACGCGGTCGTCGGTGTGGCAATTCGGTGTCAGTTGGCGTTTCTTCAACAATTGCAGCCGGACGCAAAACAAGCGATGGCGTACATTCGCGAGTTGCAATCGTTCCCCTCGATGCCTACGCTCGTAGAGAAAATGGAATTCGGCGAGCGGTTCGTGTTGCTCGACAGCACGCAGTCGATCCGCCGCGACGGGTCCGACGAAGGCAACGACTTTGGCGACATTCCCAAAATGCCCGGCCCCGAGCGAGAGGCGGCACTCGACCTGTTAGATTGGAACGCGACGTTCCGGGCCGTGTTCGAGAACTACGATCGCGCCATCGAGATCGCGCGAGAACCCGACCGCAAGAAGCGAAAGATCGAGTGGGCGAAACTGAATACCCGACTCGACGCGGAAGTGAAGGTTATCAGTCGGAAAGTGAAGAAGCAGCAGAATCTCGGCCACGACATCGGCGAGCAAATCGGGCTGTCGCTGATTGCTCTCATGATGCCCGCAGTCGATCGGATCGGGAACTCGCACGATCGGATCGAACAAAGTCACCAGAACCTGCTACTTGCGTTCGCGTTAGCGGCGTATCGTGCGGACAACGGCAAGTACCCGGCGACGCTCGACTTGCTCGCGCCGAAGTATCTTGCGAAGATCCCCGGCGATCTTTTCAACGACAAACCGCTGATTTATAAGCCGAACGCGACGGGTTACATCCTGTACAGCGTCGGCGAAAATGGCAAAGATGACAACGGGTTGTCAACAACTGACGACATCGTCGTGCAGATGCCGATCTCGTGAGTGTTCACACGTCACGCGATGCGTAAGCCTTTGCAGGTGGCTTCGTAGGTGCGTTCGAGTTCGAGCGGAACGTATTGCGTGTCGCTAATCCAGAGAGGCAGCGTGGGCAGTACCCCCCCGATTTCGATCGCGTGTTCCCAGGCTTCGACGCGGTGCCGATCGCGATAATAAATCGACCGGCACGCCACGGCGTACATCGACCGATCCGCCGTGGCGGGTGGCTTCGCCCCGATTCGCTCGGCCAGTTCCGCATACAGATTCGCCGAACGCACCGTAACCGGATCGACGATGACCACGCACACGTTCTGTTGAAGCATCGCGTGGCACTTCGAAACGAACGCA
>JANXNT010000165.1 GCA_025353985.1 Limnoglobus sp. | reverse complement strand
TGCGTTCGTTTCGAAGTGCCACGCGATGCTTCAACAGAACGTGTGCGTGGTCATCGTCGATCCGGTTACGGTGCGTTCGGCGAATCTGTATGCGGAACTGGCCGAGCGAATCGGGGCGAAGCCACCCGCCACGGCGGATCGTTCGATGTACGCCGTGGCCTGCCGTTCGTTTTATTATCGCGATCGGCACCGCATCGAAGCCTGGGAGCACGCGATCGAAGTTGGCGGAGTGCTGCCCACGCTGCCGCTCTGGATTAGCGACACGCAATACGTCCCGCTCGAACTCGAACGCACCTACGAAGCCACCTGCAAAGGCTTACGCATCGCGTGAAAAGGAGACTCACCCCATGCCGCTACGCGATCACTTTCGCTCGCCTGTGAATAACACGCACTCGTGGGACGAAGTCCACGGTCAGTGGCCCGGCGAGATCGTCCGGGACTTGGCGAAGATCTTGCCTGCGGGATTTCGCGCCGCTCCGAAGGTCCACCTCGGCTCGCCATTCGAAGTCGATGTCAGCACGTACGATCTCGATTCTAACGGTGGCGGTACGGCGTTGGCCCCCACGTTCGTCGCCGAGGCGAATTTGACCGAGTCGGACGAGTACGAAGTGCGGATTACAGACACCGAACGCATGCTCGTTGCGGTCATTAAAATTGTCAGCGTGTCGAATTGCCGGTTATTCGTGGGTAAAGTCGCGTCGTTGTTGCAGCAAAATGTCTGCGTGCTGCTGGTCGATCTCGTCAGTGTACGGCAGGCGAACCTGTATGCGGAACTGCTGACGTTTCTCGGTTGTACCGATCCTCAACTGACGGCGACACCACCACACATGTATGCGGTCGCACTTCGCTTCCGCAAGCGACTGAAACGCCGCCCACTGCTCGATGCGTGGTTCTACCCGATGATCGTCGGCCAACCGCTGCCCACGCTGCCAATCTGGCTCACACCCGAACAACACGTGACGCTGCCTCTCGAAACGAGCTACGAAGAAACCTGTAGCGTATTGGGCATCGCGTAATTCGCAGAGTAATTTACATCGATTATGAGAGCGAGTTTCCGCGTGATCTATCTCATTGGCTATCGTGGGTGCGGCAAATCGACCGTCGGTCGCGAACTTGCGGCTCGGCTCGGCTGGCGGTTCCTTGATGCCGATAGCGTGCTCGAAGACGTTGCGGACAAGACCATCGCGCAGATTTTTGCCACCGAGGGCGAGACGGCGTTCCGCGACCTGGAAACCCAAGTATTGCGCGACCTTACCACGAAGCCGAAACACGTCATTGCGACCGGTGGCGGCGTGGTATTGCGGGCGGAGAACCGCGAACGTTTGATGGCGAACGGTTACGTCGCGTGGCTCGATGCGACTCCGGAACTCGTCTGGCCACGAATCCAGACCGATCCGCTGACAGCCGAGCGTCGGCCGACGTTGACCACGGGTGGTTTTCGCGAAGTCGTCGAATTGATGGCGGCCCGCGAACCGCTGTACCGAATGACCGCGCACGCACGATTCGACGCGGCTGCATCGCCGGATGCCATCGCGAACGCTATCTTGGTGGCATGGAGTGGCTTTACAACATCCCCATCGTCGTTTGGTGCTTCTGGGTCTTCGTTTTCGGGCTAGGTATCGGCAGTTTCCTGAACGTGCTCATCGCACGGCTTCCCTACGAAAAGAGCGTCCTCTGGCCCGGTTCGCGGTGCATGACCTGCCTGCGGCCGCTGCGAATCTGGGACAATCTCCCGATCATCGGCTACCTGCGTTTGCGTGGCCGCTGCCGCTTCTGCGGAACGACGTTTTCGAGCCGATACCTGTGGATTGAACTCGGTACCGGCGTGATGTTCCTCGGGTTGTTCGTGCTCGAAATCCTGGGGAATTGGCACGCGATTCCCGGCCTGAACTTCCACCCGTTCACCGGCCTGAATGCGTTGCCACCCGCAAAGGCGTGCATTCACTTTCTGTCGCTGGCGTTTTTGTTCTCGATGCTGCTCGCATCGTCGATGATCGACCTGAAGTTCCGCATCATCCCCGGCCAATTGACGTACACGGGAACCCTTGTCGGCATTGCGGTGTCCACCTTCTGCCCGTGGCCATTCCCGAGCGAACCATCGGCGTTGCCGAACCTCGTTGGCAACCCGTCGTGGATAATGCCACAATGGCAAGGAAAGATCCCAACAGGCTTGGCGTTGTGGCCATTTTGGGGGCCGCCACCATCATGGGCACCCGCCGGCAGTTGGCAGATGGGCTTGCTCACTGGTGTGTTCGGGGCACTGGCGGGGCAGTTCGCGGGCCGGGCCGTGAAGTTCCTGTTCGAGATCGGCTTCCGTCGCGATTCGCTCGGTTTGGGCGATGCGGACTTGATGATGATGGCGGGCTGGCGCTTCTCGTCCGAGGAGTCGGCGACGACGAGCCGGC
>JANXNT010000109.1 GCA_025353985.1 Limnoglobus sp. | reverse complement strand
AGCTGAGGGCACGCGCAGCCTGAGCGCGACCGCGTGGATGCTCGTCGGAGGCGGCCTTCTTGAACTGCTCGATGCAGCCGGGCAGCCGTTCGCGTTCGTCGCTGAGAATCCGCACTACTGCCGCCCGCGCGTGGTGTGTCTTGCACGCCAGTACCGCATCGGCCAGTTTCGCATCGATCGCGTGATGTGCTTGCTGTACCCAGAGGGCTTCGCAGCGCAGACGGTCGAATTCCGGGTCGGAATCCTTCAACGCGGCCACCCACTTGGCCACCGCCGGTAGCACTTCAGAGGAGGGCCGATTGTGCAGTTCGCGGCGGGCACGGTAGCGAGTTCGCCATTCGTATTCACGCAACTGTTCGCAGATTTCCGCAGCAGTTTTGCCGTGCTGCGTGGCGGGTGTGATGAGCTTTTTGTCGGCCCCGACGAGGCGATAAATCCGCCCCTTCGTGTGGTTGCGATTTGGGTCGCGTTGCGAATATTGCATGTGGCCGATGAGCGGACTAGCCCAGTCGCCGAAGTACAGGGCACCATCGGGGGCGATCTGCGGGTCGCTTGGGCGGAAGTGCTTATCCGGACTGCGGAGGAGGTCGTCCCATTTCGCGTCGGCACCTTTTACACGCTCACCCATGAAGCCGGCACCATCCTCGCGAATCGTGTAGTGAGTGAGGCCGTTCAGGTTGATGACGCAGGCGTACGTAAAGTGCTTTTGAACGCTATCGGGTAGCGCCCGGCTGACGAGCCATTCGTTGCCGAGGTTGGGCCGTTCGCCGTTCGGCAAAATAAAGTTTAACTGCTTGCGGCCGTTGTATGGCTTGCCGGAGAGCGGTACGTCCCAAGCTTGGTTTGCGGTGGTGCCGTCGCCGACGATGCCGTTGCCCCATTCGTCGAACACGTAGCACCACATGTTGTACATGCCCGGCAATTTGAACTGCGAGATGTGCATGCTACGCGGGTCGAGGACGTACGCCCCGCCATCGCCCTTGCTACGGTGCGGCCCCCACGGCGTTTCGAGCGTGGTGCTCGTCGCGATACCTTCGAGCATGTGCAACAAGCCACCGTGGCTCCACTCCCACGCACCGCAGGTATGGTGCGTATCGTCGGTCGCCCAGCCGTCCATCAGGTACGTCACTTCATCCGCTTTGTCGTCGCCGTCGGTGTCCTTAAGGAACAGCATCCGCGGCTGATCCATGACGAGCACGCCACCGTTGTAGAATTCGAAACCGGTGGGGCACTGGAGCTTGTCATAGAAGACGGTGCACTTATCCGCTTTGCCATCGCCATCGGTGTCTTCGAGGATCAAGAGCTTGTCGTTCGGCTTCACGTCGCCGGGCCGCCATTGCGGGTAGGTTGGCATGCAGGCCACCCAGAGCCGCCCCTTGTTATCGAAGTTAATTTGCACCGGGCTGGCCAACTCCGGGAACGTTTTCTCGTCCGCGAACAGTTCCAGCTTGAACCCGGCAGGAACGCGAGCACCCTTGATGAGTTCCGCTGGCGGCGCGATCACAGGGCCACCGATGGAGTTCTCGGATTTGGGGCTTTGCGTGGAACCGAAACCTGTCGTCGGTACGAACAACTCACCGGTTTTGCTGTCATCGGGCTTCTCCGCGACGGGCTTACCCCCGGCGATATCCCAGATGTAATGGTCGCGTACGGCCACCATGTTCCGCAATTTGGCATACTCGCGCGGGAACGTCTCCGTGTCCCAAGTGCGACGGCCACCGTAGACGTACCAGCCGTTGACCATGCGGTAATCTTGCGAATGGAGCCACGATTTATCGACGACGGCCGCGCGGAGTTTCTCGAACTCCGACGTACCCGGTTTGACGGCACTCGTGTTCGTGCCAAACAGAATCGTGTCGAGCGTGGCCCCGAGGACTTTATCGCCCGCTTCGTTCATCTGGAAGCCGCTCACCGTCAGCTTGCCGCCACCCTTTTCGAATGCGGCCTGCATCGGTGCGAAGGCGTCGACGAACGCGAGTTTCCGCTTCTCCGCAACGGCTTTCACCGCAGCGGTGTACAACTTCAGGTTCTCGTTTTCGAGCGTGCCGTTCGGCAGGAACTTATCGCCGGTGTTCTCGAATGCGAGCGGGCTGACGAGCACGAACCGCATTGGCGATTTCGCTTCGTCGCGCGGGTAACGTTTCGTGTAATCGTCAATGAAGGCTTCGTAATCGGATTTGAACTTCTCGACGCCATCCTTGCCCTTAAACGACTCGTTCCAGCCGAAGAAGCTGAGGATCGTATCGGGGCCGAATGCGGTCAGTGGGTCGTCGATCTTCGTGTAATCGGCGGAACGCTGGCGCATGCTGACTTCGTCGCCGGGGAAAGCGAAGTTGCGAACGACGAGTTCCTTCGCGGGAAAACGTAAATGGAGCATCGTCTCGAAGTGGCCGTACAGGCTCATTCGCTCGGCGTTCGTGTTACCCACGAATGCGATTCGCTCGCCTTGAACGAGTTCGAGTGGCAGTTGGCTCGGCGGCAGCTCGCCGCGTTTCGGCTTCGGCGCAGCAGGTTGTTTCTCTGCCGTCTGGGTGGCCGGTTGCAGCGGTTTTTTTTGCGAGAACGCATCCGAAGAGAATAGCAGCCCGGCGATACCGACGCCGGTGATGGCCATGAGCCATTTGCGAGAGAGGAGCATATCGACAAAACTCCGATAGGTGACTGAGTTTACGGGTTGTTCGGTTCGGGTGGTTCGTTTTGGAAGGCCGGGCGATAGTGGACATTGTCCCAAATATCGACCTCATACTCAAGCATCTCGACCGGATTTACCAAACGGTGAATCAGATATCGCCCCGTGCCGCCGCCCGAACGGAAAATCGCTGGTTGATTGTATGGGAAGCACGCACGCGACCTTGCGGTCAGACTCGGCGGCAACAAGTCCGGCCCCGCGTCCAGCCAATGCGGCTGAATTTCCGGCGGTGCTGTGACGTAGACGCGGATCAAATCGGTCACGATGTACTTCGCTCTCGGCAACGCGAACTTCACCATTTCGCGCTTCATCCGGTAATACGTCTTCAGCGAAACAAGCGTCGTATTCACGTGCATGAACCGGAAAATCGGCTTGTTATTCAGCTCCAAATACACCGCATGGGGCGAGTCGTGCCAGCAGATGAGTTCGCCATCGCGCACGCCGAGTTCGCGTAAATGGTCGGCAATTTCGCCGATCTCCGCAACCCCGATACTCGGGAAACCGCCATACTCAAGGGCGAGCGAATCTTGCCTCTCGCGGTACGCTTTCAGCGGCTTGCCGACGTGAAAGCACGATGCCCAGTGGCTGTTTCTCTCCAAGTTCGACAACGGGTGCTTGGCGATGTATTCCCAGAAGTTCGGTGTCCGTTTCGCGTAACCGTCCATCCGGTCGTGGAAGTTCGCGTTGTTTTGGTACGCGATGTGAACCGAACCGCACGCGGCCAGCCAGATCAACCCGAGCGGAATCAGAATCGTCATCCGATGCGCGACGAGTAACCCGAAGAACAGGAGCGTCTCGGGGACGTGAACGTAATGAAAGTGTTTCTGCAAGACGAACCCTTGCGCGATCCACGACAGATACAACGCGGACATCATCCTGCCA
>JANXNT010000108.1 GCA_025353985.1 Limnoglobus sp. | reverse complement strand
GCTCGAACCAGTCCCACTCGACTGCCGTCCACGCTTTCAGGTGTAGTTCTGGGTACGCATCGTGGATAGTTTTGATGATGTTGCGATACCATTCGTACGGCAACTGGTGGTGCAGCCCGCCGACGATGTGCATCTCGGTCGCCCCTTGTTCGTGGGCATCGCGGGCACGTTGCAGAATCTGAGTATCGGTCATCACGAACGCGCGTTCCGATTTCAAATCGGCACGGAACGAGCAAAATTGGCAGCGATACACGCAGACATTCGTCGGGTTGAGGTGCTGATTGACGTTGTAATACGTGACGTTGCCGTTCAAGCGTTCGCGAACGCCATTCGCAAGTTCGCCGAGCGTGAAAAAATCGGCATGTTGGTCGAGGTAAATGCCATCATCGAACGTAAGTCGTTCGCGATTATGAACTTTATCGGCAATGGCCGCGATTCGCGTGTCAGTTGGCATGGGAGATACCCTTCGGTTACGATTCTATCCATTAGAATAGCAACCGAATCGCCAGACAGCAGGCAACGGACTCGTTATCGTCGTTGCCGTCGTCTCGTAAGTTGATTCCATGAAACGGAAGCTCGCTCACTGGTGCCGAACTCCGGGGCGTATGTTTCGCCGGATGCTGCCGCGACGCATTCGGCGAATGATGCTCGTTCCGATCGGCATCGTCGTTGTCGGGACGTTTGGATACCCGGCAATCGAAGGTCCGAAATGGACGCTCTTCGACGGCCTGTACATGACGGTGATTACACTTACCACGCTCGGCTATGGCGAGATCCCCGAACCGCTCTCGAAACCGGGTCGCGCGTTCACGATGTTACTGGCGCTCGGCGGAATTTTCGTGCTCTTCTACTTCGCCACCGACATCATTCGAAGCATCGTTACCGGCGAACTGCGGGACATGCTGGGGAAAGAACGTATGAACGATCAATTGAAGCATCTGACCGGGCATACCGTCGTTTGCGGGTTCGGTCGTATGGGCAAGATCGTGTGCGATGAACTCGAACGCCTCGACCAATCGTTCGTGGTGCTCGATACCGCCAACCTCGGTACCGAATGGAGCTATCGCAAAGGGTTACGGCTTCATGGGGACGCCACCGAGGACGAGATCCTGCGGAAAGCGGGCATCGAGCGGGCAAAAGCATTGATCACCGTCGTGGGTTCGGATGCGAGCAATTTGTACATCACGTTAAGCGCCCGGTTGTTGAATCCGAAACTGCTAATCGTGGCGCGTGCGGAGGAAGCCGAGGCGGAAACGAAGTTGCGGAAAGTCGGCGCGAACAACGTCATTTCGCCGTACCTCGTCGGTGGCCACCGCGCCGTGGAAGCGATCTTCAAACCGACGGTGCAGCACTTCATGGATCAGGCGACGCGATCCGATCTCATCGATCTGCGAATGGAAGAACTGCGCGTCGAGGCAGGGAGCGTATTGGCGGGGGGCACGCTACGCGATTCGCGACTTGCCAACGATCACGGCGTCGTTGTCGTCGGCATCGTGCGACCGAACGGCGATGTCGTTTATGCACCGACCGGAGACGCGATTCTCGAAGTCGGAGCCACGCTCATCGCATTCGGCAAGCACGCCCAACTCGCACTTGCGGAGATACTGGCACGAAACGAAAGTGGCACGCCAGTCAAACCGGAGTAGCCGACGGTGATCACTCCGGCCGTGGGCGTTCGCCGGGTGCGCCGAGGCGAAACGATGCTGCGCGACAATCGGTAAATTATCGGACAGGGATTGACTACCCCAAACATCGCGTCTAAACTAATTTCGTTAAACTTGAGAGACGTTTCTCACGTTTCTCACGTTTCTCACTCATGAAAGTCACTGTTGTGACATTCAGATTAGAAACGAAACCTTGATCTCCTGTACGGCAATTTTTGTCGTCGAGATCTTCGTTCACTTTCAGGAGGTGTTTCGCATGTTGATGAGACTTCAGATCTTCGGCTTCCTGGCCGTGATGATGGCAGCAGCCATCGTCTCCGGTCCGCGAGCGAGTGATGGGACACAAATAAGTGGTGCTGTTGCATCGACATGCAACGCACCAGGTGTAGCAGATGTCGCATGTCCTGACAAACCGAACCAAAGCTGTAGCAGTACGTACACCGAATGTAAGGCGAGTCAACCCGGTTCAAATACAACCTATTGCGTAAATAAAGACTCTAACTCATCTTGTGTAGGTAGCACGAGATGTTACTCGACTAAAAACGCAACGAATAAAACCATCTGCGCTGCTGAACCTAAAGATGAGAAACCACCATCGTCCGAGCCGTAAAAACTCTTGAAACTGATCGCGATTAACAATTCGATTGCGTCGCAGTCAAAAGAAGAAAAAACTGCTCAATCTTGTCACTTGAGCAGAGATGTTTTGACAGAACGAATTTAGGTGTTTTATACTGGAGTTCAAGTCGATGGTTGTTCGCTACTGGTGCGTAACTTTCATATTGTTCGCAACATCAATTCAAACGACAAGTTCCGAGTTATCGATTCCGGAAGTCGTTAGCAAATACGAACTCGCGATGGCGAAATTTGCTAAATACAGCGCAAAGAGCACAGACATAACGACAGGAGCACCGAATTCTGGCTCTACAGGTTTTGTCGAAAGATATGAATCGGACAGCATACGAGATTTCGACG
>JANXNT010000079.1 GCA_025353985.1 Limnoglobus sp. | reverse complement strand
GCCGACCTCGATAACGACGGCTGGCCGGATGTGATTATCAGCCATCAAAACGACCCGATTACGGTGTTGCGGAACATCGTGCCACGCGGCCATCACTGGCTGAAACTGGCACTCCACGGCAAGAACCATCGCGACATCGTCGGCACGAAGGTATCACTCGAAGTGAACGGGCGAAAACTCACGCGATTCGTCAAAGGCGGCGGCAGTTACCTCTCCGCAAACGATCCCCGCATCGACTTCGGACTCGGCACATCCGACCGCGTCGGCCGCCTGAGCATCGCATGGGCAAACGGCAAGGTTCAACATTTCGATAGTATGAACATCGATCGCGAATACACAATTCGCGAAGGAGAAGAATTCCGGTAGGCGAGCCACACCGTTCGCCTGAGCAAGTGTATGCTTGGCTGACCGCTAACCGCTGACCGCTACTTCACAACGGACATAATCACCCAGACTTTTGAGCCGAGCGGGGGGATTTTCTTGTCGTTGGCTTCGAAGGTCAACGAGCCATCGTCTTTGCCGATCTCGACGGGAATGTCGAGCATCGAGTCGGGGAAGTTCGAGATGCCGATGACTTCGCCGTTGTTTGCACAGTAGTATTTCGGCGCTTTCGGATCGTCGTCGATGTTGTCCGCGAATCGGCTGCCGGCGAAGACCCACGTGTAGTTCATCGTCTTCTTCGTTTTCAGGTCGTTGACCCATTCTTGGGCCGCGTGCGTGTGGAGTTTGCCGTCCTTTTTGTAATGAATCTGCACGTCGATCTTCGTGCCGCTCGCCGGTTTATAGTCTGGCTCCAGCGTATCGGGCTTCACCCACTGCACTGGTTTGCCCGGCTTCGCGCCTGCGGCAATCAGCGTCGCGTGGAGAAATTGCGCATCCATATCGACCCGCAAAATCGACTCGTGTTCCTTCGTCCGCTTCTTGCAAACGAACACCTCTAGCGGCCCTTCGCGCATGCATACTTCCGCAACGAACAACACGCGATGCGTGCCATCGGGCTTCTTTTCCAGGTATAACGTCTTTTCCTTCGTGAGTGCCTTCATCTCCGATTTCGGGTCGGCCTTCGGCAACTCCGGAAGCGGTTCGGCATCTTTTGGCAAATTGTTATCGTCGAGGCGCGGGCGGTCGCCGAACTGTGCGGACGCGAGCAGCGGCACACACAACAATGCGGCGATCAGGAACAACCGTGACAATGCCAGCATGGCGGTACTCCGGAAACGCGAAAGAAAGCCTACGTGAATCGTATCCCACAACGGGCTAAGATGGCAAAGAGAATCTGGCGCACTTCGCGCGCCAGCCGACGAAGGAAGCGTGAGGCTCGCATGAATTCGCAGGTAACCTGCCCTTATTGCAACGCGGTCGTGGCAACGACGGAAGCCAAAACCGCCTGCCCGCGTTGCGGGGAAGCGTTCGAATCCGCAAACGCCGAGGTCGTCGAAGGCGTCGCGAATTCGCGTACGGCTGCGGCGCGGCCCGTAGGATTTCTGCAATCTCGTGCGGCCATCATTACTTCGGTTGCTGCCGCCATCGCGATTCTTGGCATCGGCTTGGCGGTATTGCGGCCGTGGGGCGACGCGCCAAAGCCTACCGTCGCGACCGTTGAAGCACGCCCGGCCGTGACCGCACCGCCACTCGCGCTCACCGGCTTGACGTACCTTCCCGCAACGGTGAACATCGCGTTCGCGGTGCAGCCCGGCCCACTCGTTGCCTACGCCGAACGCATTGGCACGCCACCGAAAGAGTGGCTCGCAAAATCCGGCATTCCCGCACCAGTGATAGCACTTTTAGACAAACTCGGCATCCCACTCGAACAGATCGATCACCTCGTCGGTGGCGTCGGTGATG
>JANXNT010000070.1 GCA_025353985.1 Limnoglobus sp. | reverse complement strand
AGTCGCCGACCTCGGCCTCGTGAAATTGCCGACGCCCGACGTGTCCGTTTCCGCATCGGCGAAGTCTGCGGATGAGGATTCCGACGAAGACGAAGACGGCCAGACGCAACGCCTGACGCGGGCGGGTGCGGTGATGGGCACGCCATCGTATATGGCCCCGGAACAGGCGGTCGATTCCGCAAGCGTCGATCAGCGTGCGGATATTTATTCGCTCGGTTGCACGCTCTACGTGATGGTCACCGGCAAGACGCCGTTCCAGGGGAAGACAGCACTCGAAGTCATTTCCAAACACCAAACTGAGGCATTAATCCCACCCGAAGCGATCGTGAAACGAGTGCCGAAGGCGCTCTCGGGCATCTTGCAGAAGATGCTCGCGAAGAAGCCAGAGCATCGCTATCAGTCGATGGACGAAGTGATTTCTGCGTTCGAGGGCTTCCTCGGCGTCAGCAATAGCGGGCCGTTCACCCCGAAAGACGAACACGCAGCCATCCTCGAATCGGCGATCGGCAAGTTCAACGCGGCATCGAAGGGCGGCCTGAAAACCATCGCGGGCCTCGGCTTCTTCGCCGCCTGTATCCTCGGCGTCATCGGTTGCGGCCTCGCCGGGAAGTATCTCATCGCGGGTGGGTTGCTCGGCCTCGCGATCATGACGCCGCTCGCGTATTTCATCGTCAGCGGGCTGATGTGCAAGTCGTATCTCTTCGGGAAAGTCCGCCAGTTCGTGCTGGGGTTGCGCATCGCCGATTGGCTGATGTGGGGCGGCGGCGCGATCCTGTTCCTGCTGACGCTGTACATCTTCGGCTTGCTCTGGTACTGGCTCGGCTTCTGCGTACTCGCGATCGGCCTCGCGTTCGTCCTCTGGTTCCTCACGGATCGTACGGAAGGTGCAGCGCAACTCGAATCGACCGACAACGCGAAACAACTCTTCAAAGTCATGCGGCTACAGGGACTCGACGAAGAATCGTTGCGGCAGTTCGTGTGCAAGTACGGCGGCGAAAACTGGGAGCCATTTTACGAGGCGATGTTCGGCTACGATGCCAAGATCGCAGCCCGATCGTACCGCAAAGGCGCGATCACCGAAGAAGCTAAGAAACACGCCACGTGGCGCGAGCCGATCCTCGGCTGGATCGACGCCAAAATGCGTTCGCGGCAGGAAGCGAAAGAGCGCACGCACCTGGAGAAAGTGCAGGTAAAAGCCCTCGAAGCGAAGGGCATTAGCGCGAAAGACGCACAGGAACAGGCCGCCGAAATGGCCGATGTCATGGTCGCGCAGGCGAACGAAGCCAAGGCCGCCGAGAAGGCGGGGAAGAAACCCGATCTGCGTGCGATGCTGAAGGTGGCGAAGGCCGCGAAACGCCCCCGCGAAGGTTACAACATCGCGGGAATCAAACGCCGCAGCGGCTTCGTGAAAGACATGCTCAACGACTGGCTCGGGCGTCGCCTCCGCATCCTCGTCGGGGCCGCCGTGTTCGCGCTCGGCCTGCTCTGGCTGAACCAAAATAAGGACAACCTAAAGGCCTCACTGTCCGGCGTCGATGCCGCCGTGAGCAGCCTCGCGCAAGGCGAACTGAAAGCCGCCGGGGAAGCGACGACCGCGCCAAAAGGAATGCGGCCACTCGAACTGAAATTGCTCCCGGAAAGCATCGCAAAATCGGTAAGCCACTTCGGCACGCCGATCTCCGGCTTCCTGCTCATCCTCGCGGGCATCGCCTACTACGGCTGGCGACCCAGCCTAATCGCAATCCCCGGTTGCCTCGTCGGTATCTTCGGCCCCACGCTCGGCATCCCCGACATCGGCCCACTCTCCGCATGGATGACGAGCACCGCCATCGCCGCCGTGCTCATCCTCGTACTCTCGCGCTTCTTGCGAAGCTGACGCAATAGGCGAGCGGGGGAGGTCACTCCCCTGATTCTTCCTGTGTCGTGGACAATGTCATTTCGATGAGACAATCTCGATTCACATTGCTCAAGTCGGTGGCAGGATCAGTGGGCTTACGCCACACCGCTCGCCAAGAATCGGGAAATCGTTCGCCCCGTACGGTTTTGTTAGCCCGACGCGCTAGCGAGGGAGTCGTGGCGAGTCTGCGAGACGCGACGCAGAACGTTGATTCCGAACGCACGAATCGTCGAAGGTGGTTGTTTCTCGCTAGCACTTCGGACTAACAATTCCGATCGTGCCAGCCCGTAGAGCAAGTTTTGAAGTTGCGCCTTATCTCATGTAGGGGCACCCCCAAGTGATGTAAAGTCGGAGTTGACGGTAGATTCAGGTCATCCCGGCTTTGGTTTTTATCCCAACGGGATTTCAGCGATTAGCCCCAGGTCGCGTTTCACGCACTTGAGGTAGGCATCATTTCGATGTGGGAAATCTCGCCATCGAAACCTTTGTGGGTCGTGGTTTTCGGGCCTGAAGGGTCCGTTCTGAAAGCCCAGGTCGGAGTGAGCGCAGCGAACGCAGGCCTGGGTAGACTGCGAAAATAGCCCCCGTCCTGAAAGGACGGTTCAGACAGGCTCACTCTGAACGGTCCCTACAGGACCGTAGCCGTTTGTTCTTGCTTTCCCAGGCCTTCGCTCGCTTTGCTCGCTCCGACCTGGGCTGATAGAACCGGCCCTTCAGGCCGGAAAACCGCTCTCCGAAACGGAGTGGAGCAAGTGGGTAACGGAAATCGGATGATCGTTTTCGCGAAAATTCGACGAAAAGGCCAACTTCACATCACTTGGGGGGCACCCCTTGTGGGTGCCGGTTCCTACGCCTGCAACTGGGAAGTTCATCCAAGGCACCCACAAGGGGTGCCCCTACGAAATCAGTAGAGGACGCGGATCGCCTGCATTTCAAGAGAGTAATGTTCGTACTGCAAAAATAGCGCAACTTCAAAAAGCGCAAGCAAGGGGAACCCGCGAAAAACTCCACGCCATCGCGGAACATGCAACCACCCACACGATTTCGCGAAGTCAATAAGTTATTGTCGATTTGACGTAAGTCGGAATTCGCATCGCGCTCAAACGTACTCAAAAGTGCGCCCAAATGACACAGAAGTGCGCGCAAATGACACAGAAAAGGCGCGCACGGTCGATTTTAGGTCGCATTCGGTCGCGAAAAGGACGGTACTTGCGGCGAGTCGCGGATCGATGGCTATCGCCATAACCCACAACAGGATCGTGAGATACCGCAAAACCGCTAGAAACAAATCAGCGATTTGCGATCAAAAACGGGCCTTTTGAGACACCAAAAACACGAAAAAACCGGTTTTAGAACTTTCGCAATTCGGACTTACGTCGATTATGAGTGAAGAAAAAGTGGCCGTTACGACCGAGTCGGGTGTAACATCGCACGGATCGATTCGCTCTGTGCGATCGACTTTCCGAGGCGGTCGAATCCCTCAGCAATAGATGGCGGCAACAGCAACCGCACGATGTCCGGCTCGCTGTTAGCCTGCAAACCAACGCGACGAGTCTGAAGGTCGTAGACGCCATAAGCGACATCGAGGTGCGGCCCGAGCGACTCGCGAAACTCGTTTTTCAGTGTGGCGGCGGTGATTGCCGCATTCATGGCGATGCTGGTTTCGTGAAGCGCGTTGCGGTAGCCAGGAAGCTCTTCGACGTCTTGCGTATAGATCTGCTCGAGTGCACGATGAGCCGCACGAACCGCCACGAGAATACGCTCGATAATGGCACGTAACGGGTGGCTGGTGGCGAAATCGAGGTAGCGATGCGGGTGAATAAACGCCTCCACAGCCGCCGCCACCGCCCCACACGACGTATGCCCGAGCACGACGATCAGTTTCAAGCTCCCGCCAAGATTCGACACCGCATAGTCGAGGCTACCGAGGCATTCGGCACCGAGGACATTCCCCGCCACACGGACGACGAAGAGATCGTTTGCGGCTTGGCCGAAGATCAATTCGATCGGCACGCGGGCATCGGCACAACCGAGCACCGCCGCAAACGGCCGTTGGATTGGCGGCAAACCGTTCCGGTCCGCCAGGCCCAACGCCGAGGCATCGAGCCGGACGACACGCGAATTCGTCGTGCCTTCATCGAGGAGCGTAATCGTTGCGAACTCGCGGTTCCCCGCCTCAAGCCGCGCCCGCGCTTCGAGCGCATCGGCGGGGTCGGGCATTTTCGCATTGCCACTGGTATCGAAGCGATAAATGAGATCGAACATCGTGGAATCCTCTAAATCGCGCGGGCTTCGCCCAGTTGTGGCAAGTCTTCCAGCGAACGCAGTTGGAACAATTCTAGGAAGCGCGGCGTTGTGCCGTAGCGGACTTCGGGCTGCGTGGCGTCGCCGCGTTGCGTGACCGCAATTAACCCGAGGCGAACGAGCCAGCGTAGCACCGATGCGGAATCCGCTCCGCGCGTGGCTTCGACCTCGGACTTGCGAATCGGTTGCCGATACGCCACCAACGACAACGTATCGAGTGCGGGTTGCGTCAGCCGGGTTTCGCGCGGCCCGCCGTACAATTTCTCGCGCAGTTTCAGATACGCAGGCTTCACAACCAGCGCAAAACCATCGCCGACGGGTTGAATCGCGTACGGCCGATTCTGAGACTTATACTTGCGCGTCAGGGCATCCATCGCAAGGCGAAACACGTCGGGCGGCACGCGGACGGCGGCGCAAAAGGTATCGGAAGTGAGCGGGGCGCTACCGGTAAACAGCATCGCTTCGACGATTTGTTCGAGCGAAGGCGGCGCAGCCGTCGGGACCACGACAACGGGCGGTGCAGTTTCGGGTTGCGCGCGAACCGGTTCCGCGAACGGCAGTGGTTCCGGTATGAATTCGAGCAGCAAATCTTCGCCATCGACTGACCAATCCCCGTCTGACGTGGGCAGCGTGGCAGGCAAATCGGGGGTGGAAGGTTCGGGTATGTGCACGCTTGCGTTTTATACCTTTTCAGACGGCGCGACGTATCAGTTCTTGTCGGGTTCTGACAGCCACAACTCTTTAGCCGACATGCCGATTGTACCCGATGGCGGTCGTCGTTGCGATTCCTCGCCCCGCCGAGTAACATGCCTATACAAAAGGAACCTATTTATGCCGCTACGCGATCACTTTCGGCCACCGTTAATGAACCGGGCTTCGTGGGAAGAACTTCACGGAGCATGGCCTAGCACCATTGCGTATCGTCTGAACGAGTTGCTGCCGCCGGAGTTTCGGAGTGGGGTGAAAATCCATCTGGGTACGCTCGTGGAAG
The DNA here is from genome assembly GCA_025353985.1 of Limnoglobus sp. Lineage (GTDB taxonomy): Bacteria > Planctomycetota > Planctomycetia > Gemmatales > Gemmataceae > Limnoglobus. The sequence continues at coordinate 361 of JANXNT010000070.1, read as the reverse complement.
TCGATGTGGGCACGTACGAAATGGCGAATGGGGGCGGTTTTGAAACTACTGATGCGGCCTTGGCGTGGGAAGCGACTGCGCCGACGCTGTTGCTCGATACCGACGAGTTGACGCCGCCGGAATACGAAGTGCGAATCTACGATCTCAGCCAATCGCGTCGGTTGGTGGCCGCCGTCGAGATCGTCAGCCCACGGAATAAAGATCGGGCCGATGCCCGCGATGCGTTCGTTTCGAAGTGCCACGCGATGCTTCAACAGAACGTGTGCGTGGTCATCGTCGATCCGGTTACGGTGCGTTCGGCGAATCTGTATGCGGAACTGGCCGAGCGAATCGGGGCGAAGCCACCCGCCACGGCGGATCG
>JANXNT010000069.1 GCA_025353985.1 Limnoglobus sp. | reverse complement strand
CCGGGCGCACGAACCGTCTGTTTCGAAGACTCACCACGACCCTCAGCGATTGCTCGTGGCAAACGCAGGCTAATAACCTGCGACTTCCGCTACGGACTCCCACTGGACATCCGAATGCAATGAAAATACAAATACGCACGTTAATGCAAACTCGAACTGAGGGTGACACATGAAATTTCGAATTGCACACGTCGCCATCGTGATAGTGTTCGCCATCGCGCCATCCGCATCGGGGCAGACGTTACCCAAGCCTGCGGGCGTTCGCTACGCGCTGGTCGTGGGGGTCAACGATTACGAAGATCAGAAGCATCTGAAGAATCTCGCTTTCGCAGAAAACGACGCGAAAGTTCTGGCGGAAACGCTCCGAAACGTCGGTTTCCGCGTGACGCTGTTGCTCAGTTCGCAAGCGGGTGCGGAGGGTACCAGTAAAGCGACCATTGAAGCGACTTACCTGAATCTGCTCAAAGTTGCGACGGGTAACGACCTCCTCGTCGTGGCGATGGCGGGCCATGGGCAACAGTTCCAACCGCCGGGAAAAACCAAAGTTGAGCCGTTCTTCTGCCCGCACAATTGTGCCGCTCTCGACGCGGCAACACAGGTGAGCCTGAATGCGATGATCGCCTCGGCGGGCAAAGCCGCGACGGGAAAAGTTCTGTTCCTAATCGACGCCTGCCGCACGAATCCCGATCCGAATTCCCGAGATGCCGAGGGGCTGAATGGTAACGCGGTGACGATCAACGCCCAGACGGTGGCGTTGTTTGCGGCCGCGTACGGGCAAAAGGCACGCGAACACAAAGACGCAGGCGGGATCGGTCAGGGGCACGGCCTGTTCATGAGCGAAGTGATCGCCGGGTTCCGCGGCGAAGCCCGCAACAAACGCGGTGATGTTTCGTGGAATAGCCTGGTGGAACACGTCGTCCGCGAAACCAGTTCGAAATCGAATCGGCTCTTTTCCGAATTGAAATTCAACGAGCATCAGGCCTCGCACAATCTCGGCTCGATTATCGGCGAAGCAATTCTAATACCCGCGATCGTGCCCACCGACCCCGATGATTTCGAATCGTACTTCGAGGAAACCGCAGGCAAGATCGCGCGGTTTCTCAACGCTCAGAAAGAAACGAATCGCATAGCGGTCAGTTTTACTCCGGCCACAGGTTCATCGAAAACCGGCGTGGGCTACGAGCGCATTCTCGCGGGTATGCTTGCCACACGCAGTATCAAAGTCGTGGATAATGCCGATTTCACGTTCAAGGGTAGCTTCGGCCTGAGCGCTGCCGATCAACCCCCGGTCGGCCTCAAGTTCACGGGCACGATCGTCGACGATGCCAGTCATCCGATCGCGAAAGACGAAAACAACAATCTCAACTTCGAACGCCTCATCACCAATAAACGCAGGCTTGCCGAAGCGTTCGGCGTCACGATTCCCGACCAGCACCTGCCACAGGATCCGGCGATATCCAGCAATTCGTTCCGAATCGCGCTCAAAAAACCGATCATTGACATCGCCGATGGCTTCACTGCCAAAGCGTCGCGGAATTCGCAATTCGGCGTACAGGTTCTCGTGAATAAAAAACCACTGCCACTGGAAGAAATCGACGGCTACGCAACATTTCGCGTCGGCGTTGACGACCAATACGAGTTGAAGACGATCAACGATACCGACTACGAAGCCGCAATCACCACGAGTATCGATGGCTTGAGCGCATTCCATTTCGCCGAAGAAATCAACGCGGCAACGAACAAGCCGTTCCGCTATAACCTCGTCAGCCCGCGATCGAGCCGCGAAATCTCCGGATGGTTCAAAAAGCCTGGTAAGGAAGCCCCATTTGCAATCGTACCACCCGGAGAAGGCGTCGCCCGCAAACAAGGTCAGACGGGAAGCATCGGACAAATCACACTGACGTTCCACGCCGCATGGGAAGAAAACGAGAAAGCCAAATTGCAAGCGCGAGTGCCGAGAGACGAACCGAAGCCGCCACCGAAATACACTACCAGCACGGTAACTGAAGTCATCCAACAACAAGTCACACTGAACAGATTAGTGACTACGATACAAAAGGATGCTTTTGTCAAAACCGTAGAAACGTATACGGCATACAGAGAAGTTACAGTTGCTAAAATGAGTATGCAAGCCGAAACCGGCATGGGCCAAGATCGCATCACGAACTCGCAAGGCGTGTCCCGCGTAATCGGTGCCGAGCGCGACACGATCACGCTGCACTACATCAGCAAGTGACGTCGATTGTGCGCGGCGACTCCCGATTTGGCATCGCCCACACGATTTCGCCAAATCAATCAGTTTTAGACGATTTGACGTAAGTCGGAATTCGCGACGTGCACGGAGTGACCCAAAAGTGTCTCAAAATGACATAGAAGTGCGCGCAAATGACACAGAAAAGGCGCATCCGGTCGATTTTTGATCGCATTCGGTCGATTTTTGGTCGGTACTTACAGCGAGCGTCAATCGAGGGACTGTCGACGTAACCCACGATAAGAGTCTGAGTTACGGCATAATGCCCCGAAACAAATCAGTTGTTTGCGATCAAAAAAGGGGCTTATTGAGACGAAAAAACACGAAAAACACGGTTTTTAAACTTTCGCAATTCGGACTTACGTCGATTACGAGAGCGAGTTTTCGACGTGCGCTTCGACTTTTTCGCGAGATACGAGGCTCACCAACTCGTCGGCTTCGCCTTGGGTTAAGTCGCTCGCCAACGTGAATGGCGTGGCCCCGATTACGGGGCTGACGTCGTTTTGCGCTTCGCCAAGGCGGGTTCTGGCAATTGCGGTGAGTGCGGCACGGGCGGTAATCGGGTACGAATCGACGACGACCTTGCAGAGCTTCGCAACGGGCGTTCGCCGCAGTAACTTCTCCATGTCTGGCAAATCGATCGCCACGGTGAGGTGGTCGCCATCGCGGAGGCGGACGTTTTTTGGCACGCCATCGGTTGCGAATGCCGCACGTCCGCTAAGGCCGATCGGCAGGAAACGGTAGTCGATCATCGCCGAGACGAGCGTCTGTTCGTTGAGGCACGGATCGTTCGGTTGAACGAGAATTTGCACGATCGCCACCGTACTTTCACCCACAGTAACCAGCGTTTGTACGCGATCCCCGAACAACGCGGCCACGAACGCGGGGGCCGCCAAGCTCGGCACCGAGACCGCGTGTTTGATGTTCGCGGCACTGCGCACCGTGTCTGCGAATGCGGGATCGTTTAGCCGCACAACCACCCGCTGATTCGGGTTTTCTTCGCGAACGAGCAACGCCACTTCGAGGTTCACCAACTCGGATTCCGTACTGGCGATCACGCTGCGTGCGGTGTTGGCGCGGGCTTGCCGGAGTACTTCCGGGATTGTGGCATCGCCGACAATTACGGGGACACCCATCCGCCGTACCGTTGCCGCAAACGGGTTGTCGTTCACCGATTCGATGGCCACCACCGAGTGCCCGAGTTTGACGAGTTCTTCGACGCAGCGGTAGCCGACGTTGCCCAACCCGATGACGACAATGTGCCCACTATCGGGGATTTTCCGCATTTCAAGCGCGCCACCGAGCCGTGCGCGAATGAGGTACTGCGTGATGATTGCGGTGAACACCGCCAACAGCGCAGCACCCGCCACTTTCAAAATACTCAGGAAGACTTTCACCCAGCCATCGCGGTTCTCGCCGTGCAAATCGCCACCCGTGGCCACGATGCTGACGGTCTGATAAATCCCCTCCGCCCAGCCGAGGCCGACGCCGAACCGGAAGACGAGCGTGCTGAGGAACAAGATCAGAAATAGGCCGAGACTCGCGAGTTTGACCGATAAATCGATGGACAACAGCGAGCGGCGCACGGTGCGAAGTTGCCGGCGAATCCAGCCCGCCCAGCGGACGTTGCCGAGCAAGTCGTCGCGGTCGCTATCGGTGAGCGGGGCGAGATTTTCCGGGCTACCGCACGCCACGATGGTATCGCCCGCCGACACCACGATCTCACCCGGCGTGGTATACCAGAGCGTCATCGGCAGGTCTGCGGATTTGTGCGCGAAGATCAGCAGCTTGTAACTCGACGCGATCGCCGACAGTTTTTTGCCGATCAGTGGCGAATCGGCGGTCACCAGCAATTCCGCCACTTGTTGTGGCGCGTCTTCGAGTTTGAACGCGCCAAGTGCGTCTCCAGTAAGTGCAGTTAGCGCAATCAGCGGTGCAGTCAGAGCGGACACCGAGAGAGCGACCATGTTCCGAACGGCGGCACCGAAGCGCGGGATGAGGTTCTGGTTGAACATCCGCAATACGACCCGCACTTCGGGGTTGAGTTGCCGAACGAGTAACGCCGTCGAGACGTTCACGAGGTCGTCGCTGGTGACAATGACTACGCCGCGAGCGGTGGAAAGCCCCGCCCGTT
>JANXNT010000050.1 GCA_025353985.1 Limnoglobus sp. | reverse complement strand
GATCCTTTCAGGAAAACGTCCGTTTCCACGAAATTAAAACGACGTGGTGTTTACGGCGGTACATTCCACAAGCGGACGACGCCGTCCCAGCCGGCGGTGAGGATTACGCGGCCATCGGGGCGAAACTGCGAGCGTAACACCATGCCCGCATCGGCGCGATACGTGTGGATGAGCTTGCCGGTTTCCGCGTTCCAGAGTTTGACGAGTTGATCGTGGCCGCATGACGACACGATTTTCCCGTTGGGCGAAAAGATGGGCCAGCACGCCCAGCCGGTGTGCGCGGGTACGGACCAGACCGACTTTCCCGTTTCGATATTCCAGACGCTGAGTTTGCCAGTCGATGCGCCAACGGCGGCGAGCGTACCATTCGGCGACACGCCGATGCCGCCGCATTCCCCGCTGCCGACCGTACGGATTCGCTCGCCCGTTTGCGCGTTCCAGATTTGGATGGCAGTACCGCATGCCGTCGCACACTCGTTGCCAACGGGCAAGAACGCGGCTCCCCAGCCGTTTTTCACCCACGCGTCCTTTGGTAACACTGCCAGTTCTTTGCCCGTTTCCGCGTCCCAAATGGCGGCTCGTTGAGTACCGACAGCGACGATACGTTTTTCATCGTGCGACATAGCCACGTCGTTCCAGGTGGTCGCTTTTTTACTGTTCTCGAATATGTCGCTAATTACGCCCGTCTCGAGATTCAGCCGAACCAAATTTCCTTCGTTTCCACCGACGATGGCCCAACTGCCCTCTTCGGAAACGGCCATTCCGTTCGCGCAAAAGTCGATCGGCCATTCGAAAAGTGTCTTGCCGCTGTTGCTATCCCACACGAAGACTTTACCGCCGTTCCCCGTCGCGACGACACGTTTGCCGTTCGCTGTAAACTTGGCCACATAGAGCGGTTTGCCGTTGCCAATGAGCGCGCGGCGGAGGCCGGATATTTCGATAAGGATCTGCTTCGTCAGGTCTTCCGCCCGCATCGCGACTTCGGGGCTATCGGTTTCGCGAATCGCCTGCCGCAGTGCCACCAGCGCGACCCAGCCATAACGGCGGAGATTTCGCGTAGCGGCATCCCGGACTGCAAACGAAGGCGAATCGAGTTGCACGATCATCGCCGCCAAATCGCGTTCGACGATCGGCTGCACCGCGATCGCACCCGGCCCCGCCGCAAACGCCGCGAGCAAAATGAACATTCCCGTTGGCATATCATGCCCTCCGTGGAAACATCATAGCCGACGCGACGCAATGTCCGCAACTGTCTGCACTTGACATACGAATGCGATGTAACGCACGATGTTCGCAGATTGGGGGGCGTGCGTGTGGCTACGATTCGGTCTGCGATTGCGGCGTTCGATCTCGTTCCCGGCGCGGGGTTGTGCCGGTCTGCGGACGATCCGCGCGCGTGGACGGCAACGGCTTCGTGCGTCGAATGGACGACGGAAGCGGAAATGCCGGCGGGGTGGTATCGCTTTCGGTTACGGCTCAAATCGGCGGACCGGTTTGCGGTGCGGAAACGTGCAGAACTATTTTTCGACACCGGCGAGGGTTTCACGAAGTTCGAAACCTTCGAGTGGAACGAAGCTGCGCGCGAAGATGCCATCGTGCGTTTGCCACATGCTGCGCGCGGAATCTGCGTGAGGTTACATCATGCCGATGGTTCGTTTCGGCTGTTGCGCTGCGAGTGCGTTCGCGTTTCCAAAGCGCGTGCGGTGGTGCGGGCGGTGCGGTTGAAGTGCCGGTTACTGTCCACGTATCAATGCTTCTGGCCGGTCGTGCGGCGCGGCGGGCGGATGCTGCGGCAGGGGCGGTTCAGCGAGTTTGGCACGCGGGTGTTGAAGGGGCTTTCCGATTCGCGGACAATGCGAATCGAAGTGAAGCGCGCGAACGAAGCCGGTGCCGCCTGGTGGCGACGCCGTGCGGCCACATCCGAAGAAATCGCTACATATCAAGCCGAATTGCGTGCGATCGCACACCCGATGCCGATCGCCGTACTGATACCCGTCGACCCGACGCGGACCGATTACGCCCGGCAAGCGATGCTCTCGGTGTTCCGCCAAATTTACCCGCACTGGGAATTAATCGTCGCCTGGCCGAACGCAAAACCGGACGAGAAACTGACGACGGTTGCCGGTTGGGATTCGCGCGTAATGCTCGTCACGCCACCCGGTGACGGTGGGCTGTCAGCGGCCGTGCGCTGCGCACTTTCGCATGTGCAATCCGCATCGGTCGTCGTGCTGCCACCCGATTGGGAACTGACCGAAGCGGCGTTGTTACGCTTCGCGCAGAACGGCGAAAATGCTGCAACCTGCACGCTGCCAGCGGGACTTTCGGCGACTTGCGGCGTCTTGCCCGCGTTGCACTCCACGGCGCAATTGCGCGACGCAGCGTTAGAACTCAACGCGATCACGGCAACGGGAGTCGTGCAGTGGGCGGCGACGATTGCGAAGCAATGTGCGACGCGCGAAATTAGCGAAGCGCTGCTATACCCGATCGATGGCGTCGCGCAGTTGACGACACTTGCACCGTGTGCGGCACCGCGAAAATCGCTTGTGTTGGCCGCCGATGTTCGGGGGATTAGCGGTTGGGATCACGTGGCGTTTGCGGTGCTAAAAGGCTTGCAGTCGAGCGGAGTGACAGTGCATTGTCACCCGGTGGCGCGCGTGTTCCCAGACATGGTGCCACCCGGTACCGCGTTCACCCGCTTCCCACGCACACCGAACGATCCACAACTCGCGATCGCGCCGCCGTTCTTGCTGAAGCGGTTCGGAATCGACCGCCGCACGGCGGCACTCACGATGTGGGAAGCCGACCGCATTCCGCCGCATCTCGCGGCCGTGTTGAACGGCGCGGCAGTCGTGATCGTGCCGAGCCAATGGGGGGCCGATGCATTTCGCGACTCCGGCGTGACCGCACCGATCGAGATCGTGCCGCTAGGATACGACCCACTATTATTCCACCCGGCCCCACACGAACCGACGCTCTGCACGTTCGGTACGGCGGGGGCACTCAGCGCGGGTGGCTTGCGGAAAAACATCCGACGCGTCGTCGATAATTTTCGCCGTGCGTTCCCAGTGGAAAGCGATGTGCGACTGCGCATAAAGATTACGCCGAACTGCCCGCCGTTCGAAATTCCCGACGATTCGCGGATCGATATTTTGCGCGCCACATTGCCACCGGGCGACTTAGTAAAGTGGAATCAATCGCTGACGGCGTACGTGAATGCGTCTTTCGCGGAAGGCTTTGGCTTCCACTTGCTCGAAGCGATGGCGTGCGGGCGGCCATTAATTTCGACACAGTATAGCGGGCTAACCGCGTTCTTCGACGAGCGAGTCGGGTTGGTGATTCCGCACAGATTAATTGCCGCGAGCAACGAGATTTACGCGGGCCAGTGGGCCGACCCCGACGACGATGCGATGATTGCCGCGATGCACCGCATCTACGCAAACCGCGACGAAGCGCGAAGCCTCGGCGCGGCCGCAGCGGCACGGGCGAGGCGGTTCACGTGGCGCGATACGGGCCGCCAGTTGCGCCGCGTGCTTGCACAATACGACCTGTTACCGAAGGGGTAATTGATGGCGACCGCGATTGCCACGCTGGTGCTGAACGATGGCGATGCCGTCGGGAACGACGTGCTCGGCATGGCGAAGGCACTGCGTGCGCAAGGCGAAACCGTGCGACTATTCGCGGAAAAATCGCGACTCAACGAAGAAGTTTTCCCCCTTTGCGAATTGCGCGGGACGAACGACAGGCTCATCTATCATCACTCGATGCAGTGTGACATCGCGGTGTCAGTCGTGGAAAGTAACCGCAGTCACGCGGTCGTGAAATACCACAACGTGACACCGCAACGCTTCTTCAGCGGGGTCGATGCCGATGCGGTTCACAGTGCGGAAATCGGCGTGCAACAGGCGGTGCGTATGGCGAAGGCGGGCGTGCGAATTTGGGTCGATTCGGCTTACAATGGCCACGATTTAGCACAACTCGCACCCGGCACGCCGTGGCAGGAACTCGCGCCGTTCCATCAGGCCGATGAATTGGTGGCTTGCCATCCGGATGCGGAATCGCTCGGCGGACTCGATGCCTGGGCAACGACATTCTTGTGCGTGGGTCGGGTGGCACCGAACAAAAACGGCCTTCTCGCGGTCGAGGCATTCGCGGAATATGCGGCGCAGTTCGAACCGCAGAGTCGACTGATTTTCGCGGGCGAACATATCTACCCGGCATACTCCGAGCGGATCGCATTGCGGGCGAACGAACTCGGCGTGGCCGACCGCGTGATCTTCGCTGGCCGCGTCACGGTGGGGCAGTTGAAGGCACTATACCTCAGCGCGGATGCGCTACTCGTCACGAGCGAACACGAAGGATTTTGCGTGCCACTGCTCGAGGCGATGTCGCTCAGCGTGCCGGTGGTTGCGGTGCCGCTGACGGCGGTGCCGGACACCGCCGGGGATGCCGCATTTTACGCGGATGCCAACGCCGAGGCACTCGCCCGCACACTGGCCGACGCCGTCAATGATGGCCCACGCCGCGAGCAACACCTGCTGAACGGTCGCCACCGTTACGACCGGCACTTCTCGACCGATGCCATCCGCCGTCACTTCGCCGAACTGCTGTCAGCGTGAGGTTTGGCGTGTAAAACGAAATGGTGCTGCACCTACGAAAGTGACTCATGTCGACACGCCGTTACTTGCTCGTTCGCCTCGGTCGGCTACTGACGTACCCCGTTCGCCTACGATTACGCGAATTCGAAGCGATGTGCGAACGGCCCGAGGAAGTGCAAGCGGCGCGGCTCCAGCAGATCATTCGCAAACAAACCAACACCGGTTTCGGCAGCGATCACGGCTTCCAATCGATACGCTCTTTGGACGACTATCGGAACCAGGTGCCGATCGCGCCGTACGAGTACGTTGCGCCGTACATCGACAAAGTGCAGGCGGGTGACACGCGGGCGTTGCTCGCCGATGCGCGGGTCCACATGTTCGCGTTAACGAGCGGCACGACGGCATCGCGGAAGCTCATTCCCGTCACGCAAGATTACCTGAACGCCTACAAACGCGGTTGGAATATGTGGGGCGTGCGCATGTATCGCGACCATCGAGGGCGCGGGATTGCGATGCGGCCGATCGTGCAAATGGTCGGCGACCCCGACGAGTTTCGCACGCCATCGGGCATCATGTGTGGCAACCTTTCTGGGTACACGGCGCAGGTGCAAATGCGACTAATTCGCCGACTGTACGCGGTGCCGCCGATCAGCGGGAAGATCAAAGATTCGCTCGCGAAATACTACGTGGCACTGCGGTTCAGCATCGGGCGGAACGTCTCGCAGTTCATGGCCGCGAACCCGAGCACGCTCACGCAACTCGCACGAATGCTCGATTCGGAAAAGGCATTTTTGCTAAAAGACTTGCACGACGGTACGCTGCGCGACGACCTCGATATTTCCCCCGAAGTACGTGCGGTGCTGGTTTCCAAGCTGAAACCGCAACCCGAGCGCGCGCGGGAACTGACCGCGATGGCGGGGCAGAACGGGCGGCTCTTCCCGAAAGATGTCTGGCCGAGCGAGGGCGTGGCGATCGGCACGTGGACCGGCGGCAGCATGGGGCCGTACCTGCGGCAACTGCCACACTACTACGGTGACACGCCGATTCGCGATCTCGGATTGCTCGCCAGCGAGGGCCGTATGACGATCCCGTTCGCGAACGGCAGCCCGTCCGGCGTGCTCGATATCGCTTCGCATTATTTCGAATTCGTACCCGAATCCGAGATCGATTCGCCGCAGCCGACCGTCCTCGGCGCACACGAAATTCGCGAAGGCACGAACTACTACATCCTGCCGACGACCGCGTACGGGTTGTACCGCTATCACATCTCGGACCTCGTTCGCGTCAACGGCTACTTGGGCCGCACGCCGATGGTCGAGTTCATCGGCAAGGGGCACCGCTTCGCGAACATGACGGGCGAAAAGCTCAGCGAACACCACGTGACGAAGGCGGTCGATGCCGTGCTGAAGTCCGTGCCGCAACCGATCGCCGGATACACGGTGGCACCCGTCTGGGACGAGAACGAATCGCACTACGTGATCTTCCTCGAAGAAGCCGACACGACGAATGACAGGGTACTGTCACAGTTCGCGCGCGGGCTGGAACGCGAGTTGTGCAATCAGAACATCGAGTATGCGGCGAAGCGGGAAAGTGCGCGGCTCGGGCCGTTGCGCGTGGCGATCATTCCAACGGGAACGTGGCAGTTGTGGGACCGTTCCCGGCTCACGCAAACGGGCGGCGCGGCGGAGCAATACAAGCGCCCGTGCCTGATGGGCGACACGAGCTTTTTTGCATCGATGCCCGTTATGCACGATCGCCGTTTCGACGACGAATCATGAACCGACGGGGCCAGGGCCGCGACCGCCTTTGCGGCGCAATAGCAGTTTCTGGATCGCGGTTTGTCGCAGTTTTGGCACCGGTTTATCGTGCTCGTCTTCGATCTCGCCGACGATTTCTTCGAGCACATCTTCGAGCGTAAGAATGCCGACGACACGATTTGCGTTCTCTCCATCGCGCACGACGGCGAGGTGGCGGTGCG
>JANXNT010001407.1 GCA_025353985.1 Limnoglobus sp. | reverse complement strand
CGGCCCACGCAGCGACTCGGGGGGAGACCAGACGAGGCCGGGCGTTGGCTCGACGCCGAGAACCCCGCGCGCGGGCGGATTCGCCAACTCGACGCAACCATTGGGATCGACGACGAGCACCGGATCGGGAAAGGAATCGATCGTCGCTTGGGCCGTGCGTTGTGCGCGCATGAGACGGTCGAGGTTCGATAGCCGATACTGGCGCAATTGACCCGTCATCGCGTTGAATGTCGTCGCCAGTCGCCCGAGTTCGTCGGGGCCGGATATCGGCACTTCGCGGTCGAGTTGTCGCGACTCGCCGATCGCCTGTGCGGCTTCGGTGACGGCGCGGATCGGTCCGAGAATCGAGCGAAGCAAGTACCCCGCGATGCTGAAAACGAGCACGATCAGCAAACCCATCATCGCGAGGAAGCCGATCAACGAGCGAAACGCGGTCATCCTGGCGTCGTCTCGCGCGCGTTCCATGCTCTCCTGGTTGATGCGGAGAATCTCCGCAGACACCACTTTGATCGCTCGAAACTTCCCGAATAATCCGGCATCGGTCGGCGTGCCGTGATAGGCCAGCGTCCGCGTCGGCGAGCCGTGCGCGAGTGCGAAAAACGTAGCGCCGCGACGAAGGTAATCGTCCTTCAATGGCCGTAACTGTTCGACCAGATCGCGTTCGAGCGGAATGATCGTGATGTTGTTTTCTTCGATGCGGAACTGCTCCGCGAACGCGCGCACGTTCGTCGCGAACTGCTCCTTTGCTTCGTTTTGCGGCCCCTGGCTGGTCAGCGCAAACTGAAACGACGAATCGATTCGCTCCAGTGCTTCGTTGAGCCGGTACATCGCCTGAACGCTCGCATAGTTTTCTTTCAGAATCGCATCGATCTGCCCACCCGTGCGGTCGAGTTGCCGATACCCCACGGCACCGATTCCGACGAGCAGAATCAGCAGGGGCGCGAACGAAAGCAGTATCCGCGTACGCAGGCTCACGATTCTCTCCTCGGTGGCTCGGCGGTGCGTTTTCGCTTGCGGTAAAGCGTACTCGGGTCGATTCCGAGAATGCGGGCGGCATCTTCGAGCGATGCGGCTCCGTCCATCACGCGGCGAATGTGCTCGGCCTCCAAGTCGACGAGACTCACGGGGCCGCCGACTTCGATTCGTGCCACTACGCCTGCGGTCAGCTGCGCGGGCATATGCTCCAGACCCACGTGTGGCACGCCGGTTAAAATGACGCCGCGCTCGATGGCGTTTCGCAACTCGCGGACGTTGCCCGGCCACGAGTAACTTTGCAAAATCACTTCGGCGTCGGGCGTGAAACCGCTGAGCGACTTGCCCGCCTGGCGTGCGAAAAATGCGAGTAGATACCGTGCGAGCGCGAGGATATCTTTGCGTCGGTTTCGCAGTGGCGGGATCGTCACTTCGATGACGTTGAGCCGGTAGAACAGATCCTCGCGAAACCGGCCCGCTTTCACTTCGGCTTCGAGGTTGCGATTCGTCGCGGCCATGATTCGCACGTCGGCCACGCGCGGGTGCGGTTCGCCGATGCGCTCGTATGTCTTGTCCTGGATCAACCGTAACAGCTTCGGCTGCAGTGCGAGCGGCAGGTCGCCGACTTCGTCGAGGAACAGCGTGCCGCCCTCTGCGGCCTCGACTTTGCCAACGGTATCGCGCACGGCACCGGTGAACGACCCGCGCAGGTGGCCGAACAAATCGCTCTCCAGAAGTTCTGCCGAAAGGC
>JANXNT010001379.1 GCA_025353985.1 Limnoglobus sp. | reverse complement strand
CCCTTTCTATGTCATTTGCGCGCACTTTTGGGACATTTGCGCGCACTTTTGGGTACGTCCGTGTACACCGCATAATTCCGACTTACGTCAAATCGTCGAAAACTTATAGACTCTGCGGATTCGTATGGGTGGAGCCAATTTTTGCTGCGGTGGCTCGTGCGGGTTCCCCTTCCCGGCATCGTCCGCGCGAGGTATCAAGGAGTATCCGTTTCACTTGAACGCAGAGAACGCGACCGATGGCTGCCCGCTCGTTTGTCCACTTGCACTGTCATACGCACTACAGTTTGCTCGACGGCTACAACCGCATCCCCGCGCTCGTAAAGCAGACGAAAGCGCTCGGGATGAACTCATGCGCGATCACCGATCACGGCAACCTTTATGGTGCGATCGAGTTTTATCTGGCGTGCCGCGAAGGTGGCGTCAACCCGATTATCGGCTACGAAGCTTACGTGGCCCCCGGTTCGCGCAGCGACAAATCGCCGCACCCGAGCGGCGAAAAATATTATCACCTGACGCTACTCGCGAAAAATAACGTCGGCTTTCGCAACCTGATCAAGCTGTCGAGCATCGCGTTCCTCGAAGGATTTTACTACAGCCCACGGATCGATCGCGAACTGCTCGCTGAGTATAGCGAAGGGCTGATCTGCCTCAGCGGGTGCCTCGCGGGCGAACTGAATCAATACATCTTGCGCGATCAGATTCCGAAAGCGGAAGAGTTGATCAAGTGGTATCGCAAAGTCTTCGGCGAAGATTTTTACTTGGAGGTTCAGAACAACGGCCTCGACATCCAGGATGTCTGTACGCTCGAGATGATTCGTATTTCGCAGAAGGTCGGCGTACCGATGGTCGCCACCGCTGATGCACATTATCTGTGTGCGCACGATGCGGAGGCGCACGATGTGCTGTTCTGCATTCACACGGGCCAAAAGCGCGACCCGAAGAAGCGGATGTACCCCGAAGGCCGACTGCCCAGCCCGTATTACGTGCGAAGTCCGGAGGACATGTACAACCTGTTCCCGACGATGCCCGATGCGGTTTCACGCAGCCAGGAGATCGCGAACAAGGTCGACATCCAACTCGATTTTAAGAAGCGGCACTTCCCGGTATTTCGCACGCCCGGCAACTTGACCGCCGACGAGTTCCTATTGGAAATCTGCAAGAAGGGCATTCGCGAACGCTACGGCGATAACCCTGGTAAAGAAGTCTGGGACCGCCTGCATCACGAACTCGCCATCATCGCGAAGATGGGCTTCTCGGCGTACTTTCTCATCGTCTGGGATTTCGTGCGCTACGCCCGCGAAAATGGCATCCCGAGCACGGCACGCGGTTCGGGTTGCGGTGCGATCGTCTCTTATGCGCTGTTCCTGAGCCACGTCTGCCCGCTCGAATACGACTTGCTGTTCGAGCGATTCCTCGACCCGAACCGCAGCGAGCCGCCCGACATTGACATCGACTTCTGCCAGCATCGCCGCGAACTCGTGATCCAATACGTCAAGGAAAAGTATGGGCACGAATCGGTCGCACAGATCGGTACTTTCGGCACACTGGCGGCGAAGGCGGCACTCAAGGACGTCGGCCGCGTGCTCGATATTCCGCTCGATCGCGTCAACTTTATGTGCAAGCTCGTCCCGATGAAAGGCACGATTTCGCTCGACTTGGCCGCGACGATGGAAGTGCCGGAGTTCAAGCGCGAGTACGAAAGCGACCGCCAAACCCGCGAGTGGGTCGATATCGCGATCAAACTCGAAGGCACAAACCGCAACGTCGGCACGCACGCGGCGGGTGTCGTGATCGCAAATGGGCCGATCACCGATTACGTCCCCGTTCAGCGTGTGATTCGCAAAACCGATGGCGAAGAAGGCACCGCAAAAGCGAACGGCAAACCGAAAGCGCGCGGCAAAAGTAGCGGCGAAGTCGTGATTACGACGCAGTGGGAAATGGGCATTCTCGAAAAGGTCGGGATGCTCAAGATGGACTTCCTCGGGCTGCGGAACCTCACCGTGCTCGACGATGCCGTGAAGCTGATTAAGAGGACTCGCGGCATCGACATTGACCCGATGAAGTTCCCGCTCGACGACCCCGGAACGTACCAACTGCTGCAACGGGGCGACGCAAAAGGCGTGTTCCAACTTGAATCCGACGGCATTCGCGAACTCCTCAAACGCATGAGGCCCGACAACATCCGCGACCTCATCGCGGTGCTCGCGCTGTACCGCCCCGGCCCGTTGGGTGGCGGTATGGTCGAGAGTTACGTAACCGCAAACACGGCCGCGAAACGTGGACGTACCCGCACCCCGTCATGAAAGAGATCCTGGACGAAACCTACGGTGTGCAGGTTTACCAGGAACAGATCATGCGCGTGTTGAACCGCCTTGGCGGCATCGAACTCTCGGTGGCGTACGCGCTCATCAAGGCGATCGGCAAGAAGAAACAGGACGTGATCGACGCGAGCAAAGCCGACTTCGTGCGTGGTACGCAAGAGCGTGGCGTGTCGAAAGAAACCGCCGAGGAAATCTTCGGCATGATCGAGAAGTTCGGCAGTTACGGTTTCAATAAGTCGCACACGGCGGCGTATGCGCAGATCGGGTTTCAGACGGCGTACCTGAAAACGCACTTCACCGCCGAGTTCATGGCCGCGCTATTAACGTCCGAAATC
>JANXNT010001366.1 GCA_025353985.1 Limnoglobus sp. | reverse complement strand
TGTTGTTAAATCGTCCTGGATATTCGACGAATTGGAAAGCTTCGACCAACGCTTCAACATCCTCGAAGGCAGATGCAATTTGTTCTTGGGTTAATCGATCATGCCCCGGCAAGATTCCAAGGAAGAGATCGCTAACCCATGATGCTAGCCAATCATTAATCAAACCATCTGGAAGCCGCGCATCGAGCTTACTGAGTCTGGTGCTATTGACCTCTTCCACCAACGCAACGAATTGCTCGTAATCTTTCCGTTTCGCATCCCAGCGTTGGTGAAACGGGCAAAAAAGATTCCGAAAGGCGGGCGGAAATTCTCGTCGTGGGTTTGCGTTTTGAAATAGGGTTACGCATTCGATCAACATGGGTTTGTTCCGTTATCCGGCGGGCCGGGAGCGCAGTTTACGAGAACAACGATCGCACTGCACTCCCAGGCTTTCGGCGGGTAATTACTCCCACCGCTCCGGTATCAACAGCATACGCTCCACTGCGCCGCACGGGAAGTCGCGGATCGATGTAAACGCTAGATGGATTCGACCCTTGCGTCCCCGCCGACCGGATCGCTTCCGTTAGTCGCCAACGCAAAAATCGGCCCGGTCGGCACCCGCAAGCGTCTGCCGCAACGCGGGCAGCAGCGACTCTTCGATGTTGTCGAAAATACGCGGCATGGAAGGTAACCGTAAGATTCGGGAGTTGGCAGGAGTCCGAATAGTTCTATGCAAAGTCGCTGATTCGACGCCGTACGACCGACGAAATAACTGAAACTGATGTCATGTCAAGCTGAGCCACTATGTCACTTGTGGCATAATGAGATGGTTTATCCCCGCTTTCGCACCCAAACTTGGTAGCCCTTGCGTACGACTTCGCACTGGCTTCGCATCACGCTGAGGAAGGAATCGATCGCGAGCTTGGGAACGGGGTCCGACGTAACCGCTCTGCCGGGCGCGTTCGCAGAAGGCGAAGTCTTCGTTCAGGTACCACGGCTCGCCGTTGCCGTCACTTGCCACCGACGGTGAAAAGTACGGAACAAGTGGTTTGCGGAAGCCGCGATTGCACTCGTGTCATACACTTCGCGGCGCACGTGCGTGAAGCCAAAACCGCAGTAGAGGATGTCGATGAGACTGCCATGTACCCCGAAACGCACATGCGGCGTGCCGGGCAAAAACGAGTTAGAAAACTGTCGCTGACCTTTCTTCGGGTACAGCCCGCACGTCATCGGCCGACCGTGCGAACGCAGTTTCTCGACATCGTTCGGATCGAAGACGACATCCGAATCGATCCACATTAGTTCGTCGAACCCGTCGCCGAGCGCATCAGTCGCCATCTGGCATCGTGCCGCATCAATCGCCGAGTAGCCACGTACTCGCCGCACCGGATAGCCCCTAGTTTCCAGTGCTTTTAGCGCATCATCGCACCCCGGCTCAATCGCCCCGCCCACGGGAACGAGCACGACGCAACGAGCAGGATCGAGACGAATCATGGCAGAGCGTCCGGTCGATTTGCGACTACCGACATCGCGGTTTAGTTTGGTGCATTTTAGTTTGAATTTCAGGATTATCTAGTGTTTTGCAAATACAACTCCTCAGAAAAAGAATAAAATTACTCATGGTATCTTGACCGATTAGCGAATATAACTGTACTCTGCCTAAGAACTTACGAAATTTGATTTATTGTTAAATTGTGTAACTTTTCATGGTCTGTTCAGGGCGAAACAATGCAAATCAGCCAACTATTTCGACGATTCCCAACTGCCTATCTCTTATTCGAGAAATTGTTCGATAAACATCGATCTGAGACGCGATCAACGAAGAGTTTGAGTCGTCTAAAATTCGGACTCTTAGGAGTGGATAGCCTCGAAGATCGTGTGGTTCCTACTGCGTTAGGCCCAGACAGCTGGTGGGACGATGGTCATTGGGAAAATGGTTACAAAACTGGCGTGACAGTGAGCGTTCACAATTACGGCTCAGGTTGGATAGAAGTAGGTGGTAGCAGCGGGACGGCTTCGGTTGGGCCTGGTGAA
>JANXNT010001310.1 GCA_025353985.1 Limnoglobus sp. | reverse complement strand
AATTCTGGCCGCAAAAACACCCGCAGAACGTGCCGCGATGGTCGATGCCGCGCATAGTACTGCACGCATCCTTATCGCCTCTGGTGAACGACATCGTCACCCCGAGTGGACCGAGCAAGAAATCGCCGTAGCCGTTTCACGGAGACTTGCGAATGCTACAAATTGACTTGTTGAAGTATGCGACCGAGACTCTTGAGCGACTCAAGATTCCCTACGCTTTGATCGGCTATTGGGGCAGCAGCATCTACGGCGAGCCATGACACGCGTTCCGCAAGACGCAAATCAACCGTTCGGATCGTCGAGGATGGTTTGTAGCCGCGGCGCTAACTCGATCGGCAATCGCGCAATCCACGATTCGTCGATCAACTCGACGTCGAGCATATCGATTAAGTGCATTTGGTCTTTGCGCCGGTACGAGGTCAGCTTCATACGAACGAGCGCTTCGAGTTGCAAAATCCGGTGCGTTTGAATTTCCACGGCCTCAGTAACATCGGGTGTCGGAACGGGGTCTTCCGGTCGGACTTTCTCGTTCGCGAACAGCACATGCACCGCATCGCGCGCTTTGGTGCCTGGCCCATCGAGGAACATATCGATGCTCTTGACGTGGCGGTAAATAAACCCCGCTCGCTCCATCGCTTCCACGGCTCGCGGAAAATCCTCACGGCGTAACAGGATATCCACGTCGCGCGTCGTCCGAACGGCGGCCTCGTCGGCTTGTGCGACCCACGCGCGAACGGCATTGCCACCGATGATCGCGTACAAAATCCCCGCCTTTTCCAAGATCGCGGCGGTACGCTCCAGACGCTCTTGCACTTTTTCCACAGCACGCCCCATACGTTGCCACAACGCGTCGCCCGTAAGATGAAATGGCATCATCAGTTTCACCCGTGTCGGGAGTAAGCTACAAAAGGAAAGTATACCAGCTACCACTCGCGGTTTGTTAAACCTTGACGGAGAAGCCGACACTTTATTGCATCGGTTCGGGATTTCGCCCTGTTGCGAGTGTGGGTCGCTTGACGCGAACGATTCCTTCTGGATAACCTGAATATAGCGAACGGATTGCTGCGCAACGCGAAATTCACTCCCCGTGCTAAACCGATGCAACTGATTGCACCCGACATTTTGATGGAAGCCAAGGGGCTGTCGATTGGTGCGGCGTTATTTACGCTGCTCGTCGGCTTCCTGCTTTGGGCGTTCGGCTGGCGTTGGCATCGCTTCTGGGTGGTGTTCGGCATCACCACTGCGGCGGGGGTTCTCGGCCTCAGCGCGGGCAAGGCGGCGGGCGGGCAGGTGCTGGTTATCGGCGTGCTACTCGCGTTTGCGGGCGGCGTCATGGCACTCGAAATCGCGAAACTGCTCGCCTTCGTGGCAGGTGGTGTTGGTGCGTGGATTGCCGTGCAATCGGTGTTGCCGCACGCACAAGAAATGTGGGCGGTGTTCCTGGCAGGTGGGTTGTTCGGCGTGATCCTTTACCGGCTCTGGACGATGATGCTCGCGAGTTTCGCCGGCGTACTCATCTCGTGGCATGCCGCGTTCTTTATCGCGCAAAGTCTGGGAACGTACGATGCCGTCAAATGGGTGGGCGATCACAGTACCGCACTGAACGGCGGGGTGATTATTGCCACGTTACTCGGCATCGGGATGCAAGTTTTGACGACCGAAAAACCGGTAGCCAAATCCGAAGAGAAGAAGTCCAAGAAGGACGACAAGCACGACGATCACCACCACGAAGAACCGGCCTCCGTACCGTGGTGGCACAAACTCCCCGGCCTCAAGGCCGCGTGAGCGATTCGAAGCACAGATTTCTTGCACGGCGTTCAGAATCTCGATAAAATCGTATTCGATGCTCTTTCCGTTGCTTCGGATGAACGCCATGCCCACACTCACACTGATCAAATTCCCCGGTTCGACCGGTGTGGCTGAGACGCACATTTTGAAACCGCAAGAGGTGATTCTCGGCCGCGAAGACAAGTGTGGGATCGTCGTTCCGAATCATGCGGTGAGTCGACAACATTCGAAGATCATCGTCAAAAACGGCCAATTCTTTATCGAAGATCTCAACAGCCGAAACGGTACGTTCGTCAATAATCGTGCGATCACAGCACCGCACCAACTGAAGCACGACGACCGCATTAAGATCTGCGACTTCCAGTTCCTTTACCAAGACGAAGCCGCCGTTGCCGCCGCCAAGCCCCGACTCAAACTGCCACGCGAATTTGGGCCGGGCGTCGCAGAAACCGCAGATGGCGAAGAACTTTCTGATCTAAGCAATGTCGAGTCCACGGTGGCTTTACGACCGACGGGAGAACTGCTCGGTGCCCAGCCGAACGACAAACTTCGGGCGCTCCTCGATATCAGCGTCGCGCTGTCGAAGGCGAACGAGCTCGACCCGTTGTTGAACGTGATTGCCGATAGCGTTCTCGGTGTGTTCCGCCAGGCCGACCGTTGCTTTATCATCCTTAGCGAAGGTACGAAACTCATCCCGAAAGTCGTGAAGGCGCGACGCTCGACGCCCGGCGACGACCACCGTTTCAGCAGAACGATCGTACGGAAGTGCATGGAGTCGCAGACGGCGTATCTCAGCGAAGATGCATCGTCCGATGCGGCGATGGGGGCCGCACAGTCGATCGCCGAGTTCCGCATCCGCTCGGTGATGTGCGTGCCACTCGTTTCCACCGAAGGCATCGCCATCGGCGCACTGCAACTCGACACGCAAGACCGCAGCAAGAAGTTCCGCGAAGACGACCTGAAAATGTTGCTGATCGTCGCGAATCTCGCCTCGGTGGCAATTGAAAAGGCGACGTACCAAGAAAACAACATGGCGCGGGAGAAGCAGCAAAACGAGATCGAAATCGCGAAGAAAGTGCAACTCGGCTTTCTGCCGAAAGACATGCCCGTCGCAAAAGGTTACGAGTTTTATGCCGTTTACAGCGCGGCCCAAACCGTCGGTGGCGATTACTACGATCTCATCACTTTGCCCGATGGCCGCATCGCGATCATGCTCGGAGACGTCGCCGGGAAAGGCGTACCGGCCTCACTGCTGATGGCGAAACTGAGTGCCGAGGCTCGCTATTGCATTCTCACGCAGCCGACCCTCGCCGCCGCCGTCAACCTCCTCAACGAACAACTCATTCGCGGCGGTATCGGCGACCGATTCGTCACCATGGCCGCGATCATCCTCAACCCACTTACGCACAAAGTGACGCTGGTGAACGCGGGGCACATCAACCCGAACCGCTTTCGGCTAACGGACAAATCGTTCGACGAAGTGATTACCAACGACCTCAGTGGCTTGCCGCTCGGCTTGGTTACGGGCTTCGAATATCAATCGATCGAATTCGACCTGATCGAAGGCGATACGATCTTGTTGTTCACCGATGGCGTCTCCGATGCGATGTCGCCTGCGGGGGAAATGTACGAAATGATCGGAGTGACCAAAGCGATCTTCGAAGCATCGCCAACGGGGCCAGCCAACCGCCCGGTCGTCATCGGCGAACGGCTGATTACGTCGGTGCGGAAACATGCAAACGGGCGGCCGCAGAACGACGATATTGCCATCGCCTGTTTCGGCCGACTCACGCCCGAACTCACGGGCAGCGGTTCTCACGACGTGCCAAAGCTCACGATCGAAAAGTAGTCCATTGCAGCACGGGCTTCGTCGGTTACAATGTGCTTTCACCCGCACGGTAGGACCACCGCATGAGCCAGATCGCAACGCTACCCGAACTCGAAACCGAAAGCGAAACGCGGACGCGGCGTCAACCGCCGTACCACGTCATCCTCTTAAACGACGACGATCACAGCTACGCCTACGTGATTTTGTTGCTCAAGGAACTTTTCAACCACCCGGTGGAAAAGGGTTACAAACTCGCGGAACAAGTCGACAAGCAAGGCCGCGCCGTCGTGCTAACAACGTCGAAAGAACATGCCGAACTCAAGCAAGAACAAATCCACGCCTACGGCCCAGACCCCACAATCAAACGCTGCGAAGGGTCAATGACCGCGATCATCGAACCCTCAGAGTAACGGATCCGGGATTCGTTTAGCCGCGCCGCGAACCGAGATTCGTTTAGCCGCGCCGCGAAGGCTTTGCGTAGCGAAGCGCGGGGCGTGAACTAACGGAATATTCGCGATGCGTCCCGATACATCGTACCCACGCGCTTCGCTCCGAAGACTACGCGGCGCGGCTAACGGGATTGCAATACAAATCAACCCGCCGGTAGCATCAACGGTCGTTCGGTGCCGAAGGTGCTGGCGAGCGATTGTGGGTTGAGCACTTCGGCGGGTGGTCCACTAGCGACAATTTTCCCGCCGCTCATGCACAGTACGTTATGCGCGCATCGACCGAGTACGGTGAGGTCGTGCGAAACGAGCACGACGGTCACGCTCGATTCGCGGTTGATCTCCTCAATGAGATCGTAGAAGCCACGTTGGTCTTTGAAGTCGATCCCCGATGCGGG
>JANXNT010000725.1 GCA_025353985.1 Limnoglobus sp. | reverse complement strand
CCACTCCTTTCCGAGGTTCCATATGGTGCGGTTTTGCTCTGCGATTGCTGGCTGCTGTTTATTAATGGTGGGTGCGATGGCGGCGGATAAGCCGCTCAAGGTGTTCATCCTGGCTGGGCAGTCGAACATGCAGGGCCATGCGAGCATTTCGACGTTTGACTCGTTGGCCGACGACCCCAAGACGGCGGGGCTGCTGAAAGAGATGCGCGGTCCGGACGACAAACCGCGGGTCTGCGACAAGGTGTGGATCTCATCGGTTGGCTGCCTCGGCGATGCGTACACGGATTTGAAAGAGTCGAAAGGCAAGCTCACGGCTGGTTTCGGTGCCTCAAGCAATAAGATCGGCCCGGAATTCACCTTCGGCATCACGATGGAGAAACTGCTTGGCGAGCCGGTCTTGATCATCAAGACCTCGTGGGGCGGCCGAAGTCTGCACACCGATTTCCGCCCGCCGAGCGCGGGGCCGTACGTCTGGAGCGAGTTCGAGTTGAGCAAATTCAAACAGCGTGGCGACGACCTCGTAAAGACCAAGGCCGACAAGGTCAAAGACACCGGTGCGTACTACCGCCACATGATCGAGCACGTGCAAAACGTGACGGCGGACATCAAGCGGGTGGTGCCAGATTACGACGAGAAACAGGGTTACGAACTGGCCGGGTTCGTTTGGTTCCAAGGGTTTAACGACATGGTTTCCAGTTGGACGTACGACAAGCAGATGAAGCCCGGCGGGTACGATTTGTACGGGGAACTGCTGACACATTTGATCCGCGATGTGCGCAAAGATTTGAAAGCACCGAAACTGCCCTTCGTGATCGGCGTCATGGGGATCGGCGGCGTGAAGGAAGACAAGAAGGCACCGCAAATGTACTTTCGTCAGGCACAAGTTTCACCACTATTGTTGCCGGAGTTTAAGGGTAACGTGATGGCCGTGCAGACCGCAGTCTATTGGGATGACGATCTGGACGCACTGGCACAGCGGATGGAGAAACTCAACGACAAAGTGAATCAGCAGGCCAAGAAAGACCCGAAGCCGACGCCCGCAGAGAAAGAGGCCGCTCGCAAGAAGGCCATCGCGGAGAGCTTCACGCCGGAGGAATTGAAGCGATTGAAGGGCGGCGTCTCCAACGGGGGCTACCATTATCTCGGTGCCGCCAAGATTCTGGCACCGATCGGCAAAGCCTTCGCCGAGGCGCTCGTCAGCCCCAAGTAGATACGCCGCGTGGCTTGTTCCGTTGGGCTTGCCCTACTTCTCGGATGCGTGGGCTTCTATCTTTAGCTGCACACGAACTCACCCCACCGGGTCGCACGGTCATGAACCCGATACTTCGCGAATATCTGCTCAAAGGCGTCTTCCTCGGGCTATGGGCGTATTTGGCGCTCATCTTGCCGCCGCCCACGCCCGATTGGCCGCGGTTTAGCCGCATTCTTGGCTTCGCCGTTGGCGGGCTGGTCCTCGGCCTGATCGCGGGGGCGGTCATCCAGATTCGGCGTGGATACCGGCCTGGAACGAACCTGAAGGCGTTCCCGCTGGTGGTTTTGCTCGAATCGCCGTTCTGGATTTACGCGGGCCTCGTGGCGGGGCTGGCCATCGGCCTCGTCGTCGAAGTCGATGTCGATTCGGCGGAACCGGTCACCGGCTGGCTCGCGTATTTCGTCGTCGGCGGTGCGGTACTCGGGTATGGCTTCCAGCAGTTGCGCGAAGTCAAAGACTGGGCGTGGCGATTCGGCTTGGCGGCCATCGTTGGGGCGGCGCTCGTTTACTTTGCCATCTATTATCTCGAACTGCTTGCGGGGTTATCGGGGGCCTCTTCGAAGCAGAATTTCGCGTTCATCGTGCTCGCGGGGTTGCCGTTCTTTTACCTGCTGACGTTCTGCGGTGAAGCCGAAGAATCCGAAGTCGAGATCGCCGCGATCTGTGCCGCGCTCGGCATCGGGCTGTATCTGCTCGGCATCGAATCGGGTGCCGATCTGTTTGCGGGCAAACTGATTTTCTTCGCGCCGCTGATCGTGTACTTCGTCTACGTCACGCGGATCATGCCGGGGTTACGCGTTTTCAAGCACGTGCTGCGTGGCTACTCGGCGCTCAACCTCGGGCAGCACTTGCCCGCACTCATCAGCTTCAAACGCGCCTTACGCCTCAGCCCGACGAACGAACTCGCGACGCAGGGAATGTGGGCGTTGCACCAGGATGTCGACGTGACAAAACTCGCGTCGGATTCGGTGTTGCTCGATCATCTCGATTACGATTTCTGTCTGAACCAAGCGGGTTCGATGTTGCTCGGCGGGCAGGTGCCTACGCTGGGGCAACGCCAGAAAGCCGGGCAGATGCTGACGCTGGTCGAACGGCAAGCGCCGAAACTCGCGGCCCGCGTCGATTACCTGCGTGCCGTCTCGCAAACGCACGCCAAGGAGTTCGATGCCGCCGCCGACACACTCACGCGATTGCTCGACCCGGAGACGCCGTACGATGCGGCGAAGCGGAACCCCGTGCTGTTTGGTGCGTGGGACTTGGCGACGCGGTTGCACCCGGAGTTAGTGAAACGCCTTGGCACGAACGAACTCGCGAAGCCGGGCCGTCGCATGTCCGCTATCGCTGCGGTCGAACGGCAATTGGCCGCCGAGCCGAACGACGGTGCGGCACACGAACTCAAGTCGATGCTCTATGCTTCGCTGACGGAGTCCGAATTCGTCGCCGATGCGGCATCGGGATTGCCCGAAGAATTCCATTACGATTACGTCGAACAACTCGGCTTCGCGTTGGTAGACAACACCGAAGCCGACAACCGCGAACGCGGCATGGCGTTCCTGCGAATCGCGGGGCGTGGCCTGCCCGGACGCGGGCCGACGATCTTCGGCAAACTCGCCGAGGTCGCCGCGCTGCACGGCCAAACGGCGGAAGCACAAGGCTATTTCGAGCAAGTCAAGCGTTGCGGCGTGCAGGTCGGCCCGAAGGCGTTACCCGAAGACCAACGCGTGATTTACTTCAGTACCCTGCAAACGCTCGCTGCCTCTGCCGAGGCACGCGGCGACTACGATGCCGCTATCGGCGACCTGCGGCTATACCTCGAAGGCGGCCGCAACGAGGCCGAGTCGTTCCGCAAAATGGCGGACCTGTACGAGAAGAACAAAGACCCGCTCAACGCGCTCTTGATGACCGAAACCGGACTCGTCTACAACGGCAAAGATCGCGACTTCCTCGAAAAGAAAGATAAGTATTATTACTCGGTCGATGTCGAGAAGTTGAAGAGCGTCAAAGACAAGGTCTTCCGCTTTTTCGACGTGACGTATTGCACGACGAAGGCGAAGCAGATCCTCGATCAGCGTGAGGCGGACCTGACCTTGATCGACTGGGCACTGCACCTGTCGCGGCTCGCACGGGTGATTAAACCGGACTCGGCACCCGTGCAACTTTCCGAGGCGCGTTGCCTTCTGCGCAAGGGCGAAAACGATGCCGCCCTGCACTTGCTCGAAGACATTCGCGAAGCCAAACCGAGCGGCTCCGAAGACAAGGACGCCTGGTTCCAGGCATCGAAGCTGGTCGGCGACATGTACCTCAACGAACTCAATCGCCCGGACTTGGCGGTGCAATGCTACCTCGATTATCGCGACTATTCCAAGAGCGGCGCAGACACGCTATTCCACATCGCGCGTTCCTACGAAGCCGGCGGCGATACGAACAAAGCGATCTCGTTCTACGAGCAAGTCACCGCCTACGAACAGCACCCCAAATACTGGGACGCCACCGAAGCGATCCGGCGACTAAAGGGGCAGTAATGGCCTTGCGAGGAATCCCACACGGTCTACAATTCGCTGTAAGTTGGATTTCTCCCATCATTCGCGTTGGTGTTGTCATGCGCCACTTACTGCGTATTGCATGTTTCGTTTGCTTCGTGCTCTGTGGCTGTGCCAAATCCGTTCCCCCGAGTGTGCCTGCGAATGAGGCTGCGACACCCGTTTGGTTCGAAGACATCACTGTGAAAGCGGGGCTGACGTTCGTTCACGATCCGAATGTCGCGGGAAAATACTTCATGCCGGAGAGCATGGGGTCGGGTTGCGCACTGTTCGATGTCGATGGCGATGGCCGGCTGGACATCCTTTTGCTCAACAATGCGGGTCCGAAATCCAAAAGCACGAACGCACTGTATCGGCAAAAAGCAGACGGCACCTTCGAAGACATTACCGTCGGGAGCGGGCTGGATTTCGCCGGTTGGTGCATGGGCGTTGCGGTCGGCGATGTCAACAACGACGGGTTGCCGGATGTGGTGATTACCGAATACGGCGGCACGAAATTGTTCTTGAACTTGGGCGGCGGCAAGTTTGTGGATGTCACCGTGGAAGCGGGGATCCAGTGTCCGCAGTGGGGCGCATCGGCGGCGTTCGTCGACACGGATCGCGATGGCTGGCTCGACCTCGTTGTTGTGAACTACGTCGATTACGACCCGAGCAAAAACTGCCCCGCCGCGAATGGAAAACCCTCGTATTGCAGCCCGAAATCGTTCCCCGGTTCGCCGAGCCGCCTGTACCGCAATCGCGGGACGAAACGGACGAGCTTCGAAGATGTCTCGTTGGCATCGGGCATCGGTACGTTGCCCGCACCGGGCCTCGGCGTGTACGCGGCGGACCTCACCGGCGATGGCTGGCCCGATCTGTTTATTGCGAACGACGGCAAGCCGAACTTCCTCTGGGTGAACCAAAAGAACGGGACATTCAAAGAGGAAGCCGTTTCGCGCGGCGTGGCATACACCTTCATGGGGCAAGCATTCGCGGGCATGGGCATCGCCGCCGGCGATGTCGATAACGATGGCCTCGTCGATCTTTACGTGACGCACCTCGGCCTCGAAACAAACACGTTGTGGAAGCAGGGGCCGCGAGGCGTTTTCCGCGATCGCACCACCGAAGCCGGACTCGCCGCGACGAAGTGGCGCGGCACCGGGTTCGGCACGCTCATGGCGGACTTCGATGCCGATGGATCGCTCGATATAGCGATCGTCAACGGCCGCGTCACAGCCAGCGGGATCGACACCAACACTGGCGTGCCCAAGCATTGGGAACCGTTCGCCGAGCGAAATCAACTTCTCGCCAACGATGGGACCGGCAAATTTCGCGATGTCTCCGAGGCGAACAAATCGTTCTGCGAACGCTTCAACGTCGGACGCGGCTTAGCGTCCGGAGACATTGATGGCGACGGTGCACCGGACGTACTCGTGAACGCGATCGGCGAACCCGCGAGGTTGTATCGGAATGTTTGCCCCAATCGCGGTAACTGGCTGCAAATTCGCGCATTCGATCCAAAGCTCAACCGCGATGCCTACGGGGCCGAAGTGCGAGTCGTTGTGGGGGGCATCACCCGAATGCGTGTCGTCGGCCCGGCAGAAAGTATCCTTTCGAGCAGCTCGCCGATCGTCAATTTCGGCTTGGGTCAGGCAACGAGTATCGACTCGATACAAGTGATTTGGCCCGATGGCGCGAAGGAAAACTTCCCCGGCGGCGAAACGAACCAAACGCGGACAATCCGCAAAGGCGAAGGCCAGCCATAGGGAATCTGAAAGAATATTTATACAAAATTAGAATGATAAATTTAAGAGATAGTGATAACTTAATGTGGCAAAGTTCAAAAAACTCTTTTGGACAGGATTAGCAGGATTTACAGGATGCATTAAAGAAATCGTATCAATCCTGTTTCATCCAGTTAATCCTGTCACAAAAACTCTTTTGGACAGGATTAGCAGGATTTACAGGATGTATTCAAGAAATCGTATCAATCCTGTTTAATCCTGTAAATCCTGTCTCAAAAATTGGATTGGAAACGAGATACTGATGTTGCTTCGTTCGACTGGCATCGTTCGTTTCCTGTCGCGGAACCGGATTGTCGTTGCCATTTTGGTGGCTGTTTTGATCGGCGGTGGCTATTTTGCGTTTGGGCGTGGGCCGAAGGTGGTACCGCCACAAATCGCGGAAGTGGGCGTCGAACCGGATGTGCTCGAAGCGGTTCGCGAAGCGCGGAACAACGTGATCACGTCGCCATCGGATGCCGCCATATGGGGGCAATATGGTATGGTGCTTCGCGCACATAGCCTACACAAAGAAGCCAACATCGCGTTCGCAGAAGCACAAAAGCGCAATCCGTACGATGCGCGTTGGCCGTACCTCATCGGCGAATATTTGCAATCGCGCGACCCAGAGGCCGCACTGCCGTATTTGCGGCAAGCCGTCGGGGCGAGTTCGCCGAAACCCGAACATCAATCGATGACGCGGTTGAAGTTAGCCGAAGCCTTATTGCAACGCCAAGACTATGTGGAAGCCGAAAAATGGTTCCGCGAGCAGCTCGGCGTCCGACCGAACGACATGCGTGCGTCGATCGGGTTAGGCACAACACTCCTCGCACAAGACAAGCCAGATTTGGCACTGCCATTCGTAAAAGCGGCGGCAAACGTAGGGGCATTTCGCAAGCGAGCCACCACACTATTGGCGAATTTAGCGCGGCTCCGTGGCGATACCGACGCGGCCACCGCTCACGAAGCCGAAGCCAACCGAATGCCCGAAGACGAAGTTCCACCGGACCCTTTCGTGTGGGACTACATGACGCTGCAAGTCGGCCGGAAAGATGCGTTTGGCCGCATTGGCGAACTCGAAAAAGCGAACCGAATACAAGAAACGATACCGCTATTACTCGATATGACGCGAAAATATCCCGAAGCGAAAACCTACTTCAACCTCGGCGTGAACCTCAGCGCGCTCGGCGATCATCGTGCGGCAATCGGGCATTTTGAAACGACAATTTTGCTCGACCCGACACACGCGAAAGCGCACAACTCGCTCGGCCTTTCACTCGCGGTCCTCGCCGATACGGTCGCCGAACCGACGAAATCCGAGTATCAGCGGCGCGCGATTGTGGAGTTCGATCGTGCAATCGAATTGAAGTCGGACTTCGCATTGCCGTACATTTTCAAGGGCCAAGTCTTATATGCACGCGGCGATCAATCGGGTGCCTTCGACACGCTTCGCAAGATCGTAGCGACACGCCCCGACGTGGCCGATGCTCACACGACACTGATCGTTTTGCTAGAAAAAGCGGGTCGAATTGCCGAGGCGAAGGGTTTGCTGCCAGCCGCCGAGCGAGTCGTGCCGCTCAGCGACGAAACATTTCAAGCCGCAAGATTGCGTCTCAATAGCAAGTGATAATCTTAGCGCGTGAGGGCGTGGACGAGCTTCAAGAGTTGTGGTGCGCCGACGCTATTGATGAGCGCCTGGATGCGTTCGAGG
>JANXNT010001241.1 GCA_025353985.1 Limnoglobus sp. | reverse complement strand
CGTCGCGCTCGCAAACACGTAGATACTCGGCACCTTCGCCCGTGGCGTCAACCCAGTTTGGTCGGCAGAAAGCTTAATCGCTTCCGGGTGGATTGCCGTCTGAATGTCGTTCTTCAGCCGTGCAGCGACTTTGAGATAATGGTCAAAAAACGCGAGTCGCCCGAGTGCCCTCGAACCGTCCGCTGACAGCGAACGAGGCACGGAATACAGTACTTCGCGTGGCATCCATTCTAAAATTTGATCGAGCTGCTTACGGCGATAACCCGTTACCGGTTGCAGCGGCAGATGCAGCACGTGTTCGGGTTGCAGTGCCGCATCGGAGCCATCGCTGTCGACCTTTTCGACGGTGTCCTGATCGATGTCGATGTACACGTAGCGGAAGCTCGGCACTTGCTGCAAATCGCCGACGCGATCCAACAGGCGACAGCGAATCTGCTGAAGTGCCCGACGACCGAAACTGCCGACGCCGATGAGAATTGCGGGGCGGAGCACGCCCGCTTCGATCCGCGATACGGTGTTCGAGATGTTGGATTCGGTCAGTTCCGGAACGCGGCGTGGTGACGGTGTCTTACCGAGTTTTTTCTCTTGCACACTTTCCGGTAATGCGGTGGACAGTGTCGGTACGGCAGTCGTCGGCAGCGGCGTCGATAGCCCTTGGAGAGTGCGAATAAATACCGCACAACTCGGGAAGCGATCTTCCGGGTTCTTCGAAAGTGCCCGCGCCACAGCGGCGCGATCCGCAGGCGGCAACATGCTGAGGTCCGGCGGCTCGGTCATGTGTTGCAGCGCGAGTTGCCGAATATTCTTGCCGTTGAATGGCTTGCGGCCCGTCAGCAAGTCCACATAAACAATCGCGAGACTGTACTGGTCGGACTGTTTCGAGATCTTATTCGTGAACGTTTCCGGTGCGGCGTAGACCGGCGTCACGCCGCCCATCAAACCTGCCGAACTCTGACGTTCGAGGTGCTTCACGAGGCCAAAATCTGCCACCTTGACTCGGTCGCAGATCAAGAACAGATTCTTCGGCTTCACGTCCAAATGCTGTAAATTATAGCGATCGATGAGGTGATCCAGCCCCTCGGCGGCATCGGCGAGGAACCCGAGCAAGATATCGCGCGGGATACCGGCGCGGCCTTGCTCCTGATATTCGACGAAGCAATCGTGCAGACTACGGTCCGCCAATTCCATCACGATCAGAAGCTCGCCACCGACGACTTCGATGCGGTCCATCGAAAGCACGAATGGGTGCCGTACGGCTTTGACCCGTTCGAGTGCCTTGAATTCTTGTTCGGCTTTCACTTCGTCGCCGTCGAGCGAATTGAGGTTGCCGAAGACGAACTTGATTGCCTTGTTCAGGCCGCCGGGAGCAATGCACTTCCAGACTTCGCCGAAGCCACCGCTACCTAGCGGGCAAACGAGCGTATAGCCGGGAATCGCTTCGTCGCCAGGTTCGCGTAACCCAATCATTGGACGTACCGTGAGGGTCTAAGTGGGCGATTGGGCGGAAAATTCTGTTCGCAGCGAACGCATTCTGATGCGCCCGATGAGTTTTCCACAACGAAGGTTAGTTCACGACTGTCATTGCGTCAATTGACTGTGCAAAACAGCTCAGGGAGGATCGGTTTCACGTAGGATCGCGACAATTGCGGCTTGCCCGTAATTGATGATTCGGGTTACCCGTTGCCGGGCATTGCATGGCTGGGTATCGTTTGATTGCACACATCCCCACACGACAGGCAATCGAAAATGGCTGGTTTCCACACGCCTCCGCCTTCGGACGAACCGCGCGATGCGGTCGTCGAAGCCCACAACGCACGTATTGGGCTGTGGTTGTTCGCACTCTATGCGAGCGTTTACGCGGCATTTATGGCGATCAACGCCTTCTGGCCGCAAATGATGAACGCGATCGCGTTCGAAGGCCTGAACGTCGCCACGGTTTACGGATTAGGCCTCATTATCGGCGCATTCGTCGTATCACTCATGTACTCATTCGCCTGTCGCGTACCGGGAGGCCGGTCGTGAACTACGAAACCTCTCCCACTGCGATCGCAGTCTTTGCGCTGTTCGTCGGTGCGACGCTCGCGCTGAGTTTGTACCTCGGGCGGCGAACGCGAACGGCAGCCAGTTATTATGCCGCAGGCGGTGGCGTGTCGTGGTTCGTCAACGGCATCGCCTTCGCGGGTGACTTCCTCTCCGCCGCGTCGTTTCTCGGCATCTGTGGCATGATCGCCTTCTACGGCTACGATGGTTTCCTGTACTCCATCGGCTACCTCGCCGGGTGGATCGTTGCGCTACTGGTCATTGCCGAACCGCTCAAACGCCGCGGGAAATTCACCTTCGCCGATGCCATCGATAGCGAGTTCCAGTCGCGCGGAATTAAGCTCGTTGCCGCTATCAGTACGCTCGTCGTCAGTCTGTTTTACCTGATCCCGCAAATGGTCGGCGCTGGCGTGCTCGTGCGTCCGCTGCTCGGGCTGCCCCACGCGGCAGGCGTTGTCATGGTCGGTGCAGTCGTCGTGTTCATCGTCGCCACGGCGGGGATGGCTTCGACGACTTACGTGCAGTTTCTCAAAGGCTCGTTGCTGCTCGTGTTCACCGGAATTCTGACCGTGCTAATCCTCAATCGC
>JANXNT010001217.1 GCA_025353985.1 Limnoglobus sp. | reverse complement strand
CGACGTTCGGCAAAGGCGCGATCCAGTGCCCGATTCGGCTCCACGCCGCCGACGGACCGCAAGAACGCTCGGGGACGGTGATTCTCACCATCGCGAACGTCTATTCACCGCGTGGCGTGGCCCTGCACGGTAACGGCGTCATACCCGATATTCTCGAAGCCGATCCCCAGCGACAACTCCTGATCGCGATCGAGCGGGCCGTCGCCATCGCGAACGAGATGATGCGCTAATTCCATGAGAGGTATCGTTCGTGGACACCGTCTCGACAACTCCCGTAGATCGAGGTACTCCCTCCGGCCGTTTCTGGTTTTGGTTCGGAATGGCAGTGTCATTCTCGGGTATCGCCGCATATTTGGTCCAGTTTTTTGTCTTCAAGCAACTGAGCGTAATGCCTTGGTACGCGCCACTCCTGGCAAGCCTCGGCGTAGCGATGGTGTTCTTGTCACTTCGGAAGCGGCGAACGACGCCCCGGTTACTCGGCTTGCTGCTCGTGGTGATTGTCGCGGGTTTCGAATGGTTCTACGTACTCTCTTTCACGAAACTGCCACCGTATGCCGGTCCTGTCGTCGGAGAAAAGCTGCCGTCGTTCCGGGCGACGCTTGCGAATGGTCAAGCGTTCGCGAATGCCGACTTGGCGAATGATACCTCGACCGTACTCGTCTTCTTCCGCGGACGTTGGTGACCGATCTGCATGGCCGAGCTGGTTCAGCTCGAAAACCGCGTGCAAGATTTCGACAAACGCAAAGTTCGGATTGTAGCCGTCACGCTCGAAGATCGTAACGATGCAGAGTTTACGCAGAAGCAATTACCACACCTAACCGTGGTGTCCGATTCGGAGCAGAAATTGACGGGAGCCGTACAAGCGGTCGATGTCGGGGCCAATCCCAACGGAGGCGATTTGGCCGCACCTACGACGATCTTGATCGATGGTGGCGGCACGGTCCGGTGGATGTTCCGGCCGGAGCGGTTCATCGTGCGGATCTCGCCCGATGAAATACTCGCTGCTATCGACGAACGTCTGCCTAAGCCTTAAACCGTACGGTTTCTGAGCTCCTCAACCCCAGAGAATCATGGCGAATTTTACGAGCGAAGAGCAAACCGCCGCACGGAAACTGATCGTCCTCGCCTACGATGAGGATCTCGGCACGACCGGCGACCGTACGACGCTGGCGCTCATTCCCGAAGCCACAACGGCGACGGCGGCGTTCGTTTCGCGATCCGGTGGCACAATCGCAGGTTTGCCAGTGGCCGCTCTCGCGATTGCCGCACGTGGCCCGAAATTGCAGTTTCAAACCTTCGTTACCGATGGCGATCTCGTGGCACCGGGAACGTGTATCGCGCACGTCTCCGGTTCGCTTCGCGACATACTCATTGCCGAGCGTACCGCCCTGAATTTCCTTCAACGGATGACCGGCGTTGCCACGCAAACGCACCGCTACACGTCACTCGTTCACGGCTTGGATGTCGCGATTCTCGATACCCGCAAGACGACGCCGGGTTGGCGATTACTCGAAAAATACGCGGTGCGAATGGGCGGTGGCACCAATCACCGCATCGGCTTATACGATGCGATTCTCATCAAGGACAACCACATCGCAGGTGTCGTCGGCGACGTTCGTAAGGCCGTCGAACTCGCCCGCGCTTACCCCGGCAACGCGGGGCTTTCGGTCGAAGTCGAAGTCGATACGCTCGAACAACTCGAATGGGTTCTGCCTGCGAAACCGGAAATTGTGCTACTCGATAATATGTCGCTCGAACAATTGCGGTTCGCGGTCGCACGCCGAAACGCGGTTGCACCCGCCACAAAACTCGAAGCGTCTGGGGGCGTCAACCTCACCACCGTTCGCGGCATCGCCGAAACGGGCGTCGAGCGAATCAGCGTCGGTGCGCTCACGCATTCCGCGATGGCGGCGGACATCGCGCTGGACTATCTTTCGTGATCGAACCGCGCGAAATTTGGACGCTCAATCACCCTCACATCGGCCACACCGTTCGCGTGTACGAATCGATAGCGAGCACCAACGACCTCGCTGCGGCCTTATCAGCAAGCCCGATCCACTACGGCACCGCGATTCTCGCGGATGCACAAACCGCAGGGCGCGGCACGCACGGCCGCATTTGGCACAGCCAACCCGGCACGTCGATCATTGCCTCGATCATCATCGATCCTGTACTCGCCCCCGCCCTTCCCGTGATCGTCACGGCATGGGTAACGGTCGCCGTCGCCGAGACGATTCGCGAACTCACGGGGTTGCGGGCGCGAATCAAATGGCCAAACGATGTGCTGATCGACGGTAAGAAAGTCTGCGGAATACTCATCGAGCGACAAGCTGCCATCGTCGTCGGC
>JANXNT010001211.1 GCA_025353985.1 Limnoglobus sp. | reverse complement strand
TGTTTCTGTTCGACCGCTGGTGGAACCCGGCCGTCGAAGATCAGGCAATCAATCGCGCTCACCGCATCGGCCAGCGCCACCCCGTTACCGTGACGCGATTTCTCACCGAGAACACGATCGAACAGCGCATCGGCGATATTCTCGAGGCGAAGCGGAAGGTCTTCAACGATCTGCTTTCGCAAGCCGATAAGCCCGCATCGATCGGCCTATCCGAAGACGAAATCTTCGGCCTGTTCGACATCGGCGCACGACGCAAGAAAGTGGCGTGATGCGAGTATGGCCACGCACACGATCCGCCTCAACGGCTTCTGGATAGCGACGCCACTGCCCACCGGGATGCGCTTTACACGCCCGTTCGGCAAACCGCGTACTCTCGATGCAAACGAAACCGTCTGGATCGTCGGTTCCTTGCCGACGATCGGCACCATTCAGGTGAACAACACAATTCTCGGCAATTTTGCAGCCAGCACCCCCTTCGCGTTTGAAATCACGAATCGGCTTGCGAGTCGAAACCAAATCGCCTTCGATCTCGTAACGAGTACGGAAGT
The DNA here is from genome assembly GCA_025353985.1 of Limnoglobus sp. Classification (GTDB taxonomy): domain Bacteria; phylum Planctomycetota; class Planctomycetia; order Gemmatales; family Gemmataceae; genus Limnoglobus. The sequence goes on along the minus strand of JANXNT010001211.1, from coordinate 4,231 downwards.
CGCGATTGATGGCGTCGTGTTGGAGATCCGCCGAAGCGAAGATTGACGCTTGGATTTCTGCCAGCAGACTACAATTCTGCTGCCGCGCAAGTGAGAACGTCCCATTTCCATCGGTTCGTTCATAATTTGCGCCGGGAGTGGAACCTTGAGTTATGGTTGCCTTGTGTCGGTCGTGTTGCGGTTGTAACGTCGATCGTGCTGTTTGATTTTGCCCTCTCGCGTGGGGTCGCGAAGGTTATGCGTACGTGCCCGCTTTGTTTATCGACGAATCCCATCGACGCCGTAATTTGCGGGCGTTGTGGGAAGTTCCGGTTCCCGGCGGGACTCGCACGCCCCGAATCCCCGTCGCACGATTCGGCAGAAAACACCGACGAATACCCCGCCTACGCCACGCAACTCGTCACGCGGTTGAAGCAAGTCGCCGCAGACGACGAGTCGGCCAATCGTACGGTCCGCTCGCCGATCACACTGGCGAAGGCTCCCGCAGCGGAAACTGTGGGTGGCGGTACCGACCTCAGCCACCCGGTCGCGTCGCCAAATATCGGCGATCCCTCCGCATCCGTCTCTGTTGAGACGCCATTACCGCATCGCGATCCCCGTCTCATCGTGATCCGCGGGGCCGCCGTTGGCACCGAGTTTCTCGTTTACGAAGGCCCGAATTACGTCGGTCGCTCCGCCGATAAGCCCGTCGATATCGATCTCACGGGACAGGAAATGCCCGAACAAGTCTGGTCGTCGCGCCAACACGCCGTCGTCACCCTCGAACGCAGCATCCTCGTCATCGAAGACCTCAACAGCCTGAATGGCACATTTGTGAACCGCTCGCGGTTACACCCCGGTCAGCAGCGAGTCCTCCAAGGCGACGATGTCGTACAAGTCGGCACCGTGCAATTCAAAGTCGTAATTTAAGGCGATCTCCACTTTTCGTGCAAGCCTGTCGCTGAGCGTTTCGCGTCGCGTCTCGAAGACTCGCCACGATTCCTCGCCAGCGCTTAGGGCTAACAATTTCGATCTGGTTCAAAAATCACATCGGGCTTCGCGCCGCGTGTCAGATGGGCTAAAAAGCATTCCGGATCGCTACGACCATCTACACAGGAGATTTCCCACCATGCGCCGAGCATGTTTTACCCTAACCGTTCTGCTCGCCGCCGTACCGGCTGCCTCCGCACAAATTCCGCTCCCGCCAGGAGATCGTCCGCCGATCAGCACGGGCGTTGTCCCCGTTGCGGCCCCGAATCCGGCGGCGCTCGAAGCGCACCTCAAAGCGTGGGAAACCAAGTCTGTCAGCATCGTTAACATGTACACCGAATGCGAAATGGTCCGCAAGAACCTGGTGCTTCGTAAGGAAGCCACGTTCACCGGCTCGATCGTCTGCATGAAGCCGAGCCTTGCCCGGATGCAACTCGAAAACAAGGCCGACAAGGCGGACTATCTCGCGTATATCTGCGATGGGACATCGGTTTACGAGTATTCGGGCCTCGATAAATCCGTCACGCAGCACAAGATTCCTCCAGGTGGCAAGAACAACGTCGGCGACAATTTGCTGATCGAGTTCATGTCCGGCAAAATGACCGCCGACGACGTAAAAAACCGCTTCCACATCAAACTTGTCAAGGAAGAGGAGTTCTACGTTCACCTGCAAATCGGGCCGAAACAAGAACGCGACAAGCAAGAGTTCGAGTCGATGTTGCTGGTGCTTTTCTCAGAAAAAGCCAAAGACATGGCGTATCTGCCCGCCGTCGTGGTGATGCAGAAAAACAATGCCCAAGAACTGGATCAATGGACGTTTAAGAAGCCGTCGGCTAACGTGCAAGGGATCAAGCAAGCCGATTTTAGCTACCAGCCACCACCGAAGGACTGGCAAGTGAAACAAGCCGGAGCCGCCACGCCGAGCGTCCCGCCGTCGCCGAAGGTCGCCCGCCCCTCCGGTCCATAATTCAACGAGAACGGCACTGCGACAAAATGAGAACCGCCGGGTCGCCCGACGGTTCTCATTTTTTGTTAGTTACGCAATCCTCTCATCCGTCTTTCACGACAAGCGTGCATGATAGGAGTGAATCTCAGGTCGTTTCCCACGTTCTAGGAAAAGTCATGAAACTCGTACTGCGAATGATTTTGGTCGCCGCGATGGCAGTGGCCACGCTCGGCACGGTGTCGGCCCAGCGTCAAGGTGGCGGCGGTGGTGGCGGTTTCGTCCCGAGCGCCTACGGTGCAGTGGGCACCAACGAAGAACTGCAAAAAGAGCTGAAAATCAGCGACGAGCAGAAAACGAAGCTCAAAGAGGCGATGGAACCAATCAACAAAAAACGCACGGAAATGTTCGCACGCGGCCAAGGCGGCCAGCAGCAAACCGACGAGCAACGCAAAGAACGCACCGAGAAGATGGCCAAGCTGACCGAAGAAACCAAAGCCGCCATCGGCACGGTACTGAACGCCGAACAAACCAAGCGTATCGGCCAGATCGACTATCAGATTATGGGTATGGCCGCATACTCGAACGCCGATGTGCAGAAGAAAATGTCCTTCACCGATGCCCAAAAGGAAACGGTGAAAGCCACGGTCGAAGCCTATCAGAAGGACCGCGCCGAACTGATGAAAGACGCCCCACGCGGCGGTCGCCAACCGAGCGAAGAAGACCAGAAAAAGCTCGCAGACCTGCGCAAAAAGGGCGAAGCTCTCCGCAAGGAAGCTCAAGACAAGATCGTAGAATCCCTAACGGCCGAACAAAAGAAGACTTGGACCGACATGATCGGCGAGAAAGTCGACATCAGCAAGTTCATGCCACAGTTCGGTGGACAACGCCGTCCGATGACGAACTAAGACTCTCGCTGTCGGTCGCCCGATGGCCTAAACCGCCGCATCGCGTAAAAGCGAGGCGGCGGTTTGCGTTGATAAGGCACCGCAATAAGATGCCGATTGGAACCGACCCGTTACGAGAGCCAGACCCAATGCGACGCGATGTTCGTGGGCGAGTGATCCTGATTACCGGTGCCTCGCGCGGTATCGGCAAACGGGCAGCAGAACGGCTCGCCAAACTCGGGGCGAAGGTGGCTCTCACGGGGCGTTCGGTGGCAGACTTGGCGCAAATCGTTCGGGAACTTCGCACGACCGGTGCGGAAGTCGAATCGTTCCCGGCGGATCTCACATTGGCAGCAGATCGCGAACGCTTGGTGCAGCGAGTCGTGGCGCATTTCGGCGGGCTGGACATTCTCATCAACTGCGCGGGAGTCAGCAGTTTCGGCGAATTTGCCACCAGCGAGGAAACGATCAACCGTAAGGTGATGGAGATCAATTTCTTCGCTGCAATCGAACTGATTCGCGTCTGCGTGCCGCACCTCACCGCAAGTGGCACGAAGGGCCATCAGCCAGCCGTGCTGAACGTTGCGAGTATCTGCGGGCGTTGCGGCATCCCGAGCTTGCCCGAACATTGCGCGAGCAAACACGCTTTCGTCGGCCTTACGGAATCGCTTCGCGGCGAGTTCGTACGCTACGGAATCGACGTGCTGTTACTGTTGCCGGGCCTCGTCCATAGCGACGACTTGAACCGCCATTTGTTGCGAAACGATGGAAAGATCTATCTGAACTTCGAAGGCGCACAACCCGCCGACGAGGTGGCCGATGGCCTCGTTCGCAGCTTGCTAGACAACCGGCGTGAAGCCGCGATCGGCTTCGTGGCCTGGTGGGTGTGGTTCGGAAAGCGAATGTTCCCGCGCGTCGTGCGGTTCATCATGAAACGCAAAGCGTTGCGGTTCGCGAACCGGACCACAAAAGTCGCCTGTTAATCGCAATTTGCCGATGCGGATTAGCTGGCCGAATTGGTGTAGTCGGTCACGACTTTGCGCCGTCGGCGGACGACGGCGATGGCAATCGTGGCGATGGCGGCGATGCCGAATGCGATCAGCAGCCAGCGACCAGCCTTCGATGCCGCACCCGGCTTGGCCAACGGTTTCGGCGGCAATGCGGGTAACTGGAAACCGAAGTTCTTCTCGAAATCGAGTTCATCTGCCGTCGGCGTGTACCGCTTGTATTCGGTGAACTCGATGTCGGTCATCGGTTCGCGTTTGCCATCCGGCCAGATGTACCAGCCCTTGATCGCCTTCGGAAACGGCAGCCCGTTCTCCGTCGGCGGGCCATAGGTAATCTCGGTGAGTTGATCGACGTTCAATAGTACGCCTTGAGACTGCCCTTTGGGTAAGTGCATCATCTTCTTCTGGCGTTTGGCGACGACCAT
>JANXNT010000721.1 GCA_025353985.1 Limnoglobus sp. | reverse complement strand
ACTCGGACTCAAACAAATGGGCAGCGATCCGTGGGAGACCGATATCCCCGAGCGATTCAAGCCCGGCCAGAAGGTGCGCGGCAAGGTCACGAAGCTCACGAACTTCGGCGTATTCGTCGAACTCGAACCCGGCCTCGAAGGCTTGTTGCACATCTCCGAACTGAGCGAAGCGAAGATCGAATCGCCAGAGGAAGTCGTCAAAGTCGGCGACGATGTCGATGTGAAGGTTCTGCGTGTGGATACCAAGGATCGCAAGATCGGCTTGAGTATGAAAGACGTGGACAACCCGAACGTGCCCGACGATGTCCCCGATGAGATCATGGGCGGCAACGAAAGCGAACGCCCCGACGACTCGAAGTCCGATGGCAAAGATGGCAAGGGCGGGAAGTCCGACAAACGCGAACTGCGCGGCGGTATGGGTACCGCCGGCCCGCTGTTCCAGCTCCCCGGCACCGAGAAGGCTCCCGAAGCCGCCGAGTAAACGCAACGCGTCTCACGCAAGAAGCCCCCGGTTCACCGGGGGCTTTTTTCGTTGAAAATCCGTTCGTAGACTTCTCGCAGTTCGTTGCCGAATCGCTCGGGGGAAAACGTACGCATGGCGGTAGATCGCGCATTCGCTTCGAGTCGCTTTCGTAGCGGTTCCTCGTCGAGGATTCGGGCGATCGCATTCGCCAAACTTGCGGCATCGCCGGGCGGGTAGCCGATGGCATCGACGCCATCGGTGAACAACTCGACCGCCCCACCTGCGGCGGCGACGACCACCGCACGGCCGCACGACATCGCTTCGGCAATCGTAAGCCCAAACGGCTCCGGCCGCGTACTCGCATGAACGACGACATCGAGCATCCGGTACACACTCACGGGGTCCGCTTGAAACGGTAGAAACGCGACTCGACCGGCGATACCGAGTGCATCGGCATGCGCCTGCAATTCTTCCCGCGTCACCTGCGAACCAGCCGTCGCGTAAATTGGCCCACCGACAATGTGGCCTTGCACGAAGCTCGGCAACTGTGCGAGCGCATCGAGGAACACTCGATGCCCCTTCCAGTTCGCGTACGTTGCCACCAACCCGACGCGGAACGGTAAATTACCATCGCGTTCGAGCGGCGAAAAATGCTGCGTATCGACGCAATTTCGCACCGTTGTGGCATCCACACCGGGGAGTATCGCCTCCACATCTCGCTTCACGGCATCGGAGATCGCAACGATGTGCGCGACCGATTTTCGCACGTTTCGTAGCAGTTTCGCCATCAGCGGTCGTTCGGAATAGAAGTCGTGAACGTGCCACACGATCGGTACTTTCCCGCCACCAAGTGCCAGTAGCAGATGCGATTTAGCCCCATTGGAATGAACGAGCGTCGGCTGGAGTTCGCGGAGTATCGTACGGAACTGCCGGAGAAATTTTACGATGTGCGGTGACACCGCGATGGCAGTGATCGCGAGCCGTACGAGTGCCCTGAGCCTTCCACGATTGCGCAACTGCGAATCGCCCCACCCGGACAGCGCAGGCGGTAACAGCAACACGCGAACCGCTACGCCCCGTTCGCGCAGTGCGGCTTCGAGCGGCCCCGCCCCGAGTAAGAGCACCGTCACGTGGGCGTGCGTGCGGACAGCATCGACGGCAGCCAGCAACACGCGCTCGGCCCCACCGATGACACCGACCGGATTCACGAACACGACGTGCCGCATTCGTTATTTCCCCAGTATTTTGGCATACGCTTCGGCCACGGTGGCGGCGTGCGTTTGCCAGCGAAATCGCGACGCCCACACGAGGCGATCCGGTTTCGCTGTCACGGTACTGTCACCGCGAATCGTTTCGACGATCGCTTGCACCCACGCGGGCAGATCGCCGACGGGCCGGTAAGTCGCCGCCGTGCCACCAGCTTCGCGCAAAGCCGAAATGTCGCTCGCGATGACCGGCGCACCGCACGCCAACGCCTCGATTACCGGCAGCCCGAATCCCTCCGCATCGCTCGTCACCAGCACCACCGATGCGCGACGATAAACCTCCGCGAGTTCCCATCGCGACAAGCCCACCAGGTGCGTAATGTCAGTGGCTAACCCAAGCCGATCGATCTGTTCGCGTTGGCCCGGCGTCCATTCGCCGCCGACTTTGACGAGATGCAATTCGGGTGCCTCGCGGCGGGCAATTGCGAACAGTTCGAGTAACAAGTCGATGCGCTTCCGTGGGATCGTACTCCCCACGTGCAACAGCCACGGGCGGCCACGTAGCGCTTCGAGCGCACCGATGCGGATCGGCTCGATGGGTGACTGTTCGTGAAATTCCGCAGCGACACCGAGCGGGGCTTCGATCAGTTTTGCGGGGTCGATCAGGCCAAGTTGCAAGATCTGCGCGTATGTGGTTCGCGATGTCGCTATCACCACGCTCGCCGATTGCATCCCCGATAGCACGCGCCGCATCAGCGACCGAAACCAACGTGGCCGCGGCTCCGTCTGCGGTTCCAAAAGGCAGCGAAACGCATCGAGGTCGTGGCAATACACACCGGTAGGGCCCGCAGGAAGCGCATGAACGAGGTGCGCATAACTGTGATCGACGACGTGATATGCATCGGCGTTGCGCAGCGAACGAGCGAACCGCGGGTAGGCAAAGTAGCGGTTATAAAGCCGATCCGCATTGACTGCGAACCGCGACCGACCGAGATGTGTAACCCGCTTGCGATACGGCGGAATCGCACGGATACCCGTCACCGATGGCGGCAGATTCGCAAGCAGCATCTCCGCGCAGAGATCCATACTCGGCCAACCTTCGTCGGGGAAATCGGGCAAGATGGCGAGGCGAAACCGTGTCATAGCGGTTGAAATAGGAAAATCCGACACGCCTTGCAGCCCATCCGCGTGACTTCGTCGGTTTTTCGCTTGCACCTGAACAAGTCATCACGTACTAACTGCATAAGTGTACGTGCGATTACTAAATGTTCGGGGGTTCACGCATGCCGCTGCGCATCCTTTTCGTCGATATGAATGCCTACTTCGCTTCCGTGGAGCAGCAAGATCACCCTGAGTTGCGCGGGAAGCCGGTCGGCATCGTGCCGATGATGGTGCGGTCTACCAGTTGCCTGGCCGCGAGCTACGAGGCGAAGGCGTACGGAATCAAAACCGGCACGCCCGTTTGGGAAGCGCTGCGACTGTGCCCCTCGCTACAGTTGGTGGTAGCGCGGCACAATCGTTACGTGGAAGTTCACAACCAGATCGTTCGGGTGGTCAACCGTTGCTTGCCGATCCACCGCGTGATGTCGATCGACGAAATGGCGTGCCGACTCATCGGCGAAGAACGAAATTCGGCGACCGTTCGCCGGATCAGCACCAAAATCAAAATGGAGATCTGTGCCGAGGTGGGCGAGTGGATTCGCTGCTCGATCGGCGTCGCCCCGAACGGGATTCTCGCCAAAGTCGCATCGGACATGCAAAAACCGAATGGTCTGACGATCATCGAATCGGAAGAGCTACCGGATCGTCTGCACTCGTTGCCGATCACGGACTTCCCCGGCATCGGCCCGCGGATGGGCAAACGGTTCCATAAACATGGCGTATTCACGACGCAACAGTTGTGCGAACTCTCGGTGAAGGCGCAAACGCTGATTTGGGGAAGCCGAATTCACGGCGAACGCTGGTATTACATCCTGCGTGGCGAAGAGGTTCACGAGAAGGCCACGCACCGGAAAACGGTCGGCCATTCGCACGTATTGCCACCAGTGCTTCGCAACGATGCTGGCGCACGCGGCATCATGGTGAAGCTCATCCACAAAGCGGCGGCACGGCTACGCGGCATTGGTTATTGGTGCGGCCGCATGACCGTATCGGTTCGTTACGATACCGGCGAACGTTGGGAAGCCGGCAGTTCGATTCCCCGTTGCCAAGATACGCTAACGTTGCTCATCGCATTCGGGGAATGGTGGGGCAAACGTCCATCGGTCGGCGGACGACCGCTGAAAGTGAGTATGGTGCTGTTCGACTTAACTCCCGCCGCATCGACCACGCCATCGCTGTTCGAATCGGATCGCCAATTGACGACGATCTCGCACGTCATGGATAATGTGAATCGCACCTTCGGAAAGAACGCGATCCACTTCGGCACGATGTGCGATTCGGAAAGTGCCGTCCCTTCGCGCATCGCGTTTTCGAACATCCCCGCATTCGACCCGGCATACGAGTGAGTTAAAACCGCAGGCGCATTCCCTTGAGGCGCGCGGCGGTTTCGGCCATCAGTGCGTCTTCCTCGGCTTCGTCTTTGGCGATGTACGTCACCGAAAATCGCAGGAACGCGCCGGCATCGTCCCACGGCACGCAACAGACGCTCTGTTCGTGGATGAGATACTGGCTCGCTTCTTCGGCGTTCGCGAAACTGCGTTCGCCTGCCCCCTTCGGCGATGCGGTGTAGAGGAAATACGTACCGCCGGGCATCTCGCACAGGAAGCCCGTCG
>JANXNT010000720.1 GCA_025353985.1 Limnoglobus sp. | reverse complement strand
CGGGTGTCGTTTGGGCCGAACGATCTTCATCGGAGCCATGGACCGATGCGGACCGAAATTACCTGATTCTGTCTGCGAAACTGATCGAACGCTCGCCATTATTAGCGGGTAAAATTGGCGCGATTCTTGATTCAGAGCGATTGCAACAACGGCTGAGCGATGCATCGGTGATCGCAGGCCGCATGGCACACGATTTCGACAACATCCTTACGGGTATTATCGGTTTCTCGGATCTGACGATGCCATTGCTGACACCCGGTTCGCAATCGGCGAAATTCGTAAACGAAATCTCCAAGGTCGGGCATCGGGGAATAGTGTTTACGCAGCAATTGCACCAACTGAGCCGTAGCGGGCAAACGAAACCGCAACCGGGTAACGTTGCCACGGTCGTCGCAAAAGAAGAATCGCGACAACGGCCAATTATGCTTGCGGGCATGGAATTTGCGTCGCAGTTCCCGACGAACTTACCTGCGGTTGCGATGGAAGCGGGGCCATTACAGGCACTCGTTGGCCACCTGATTGAAAACGCCGTGGAAGCCTCAGTAACCGCACACACCGTTACCGTTACGGGCCGACCGGTCGAGTTGAACGCGACCGATGCGAGAACGTTCCTCGGCCAAGTATCCGCTGGCAGCTATGTAGAAATTACCGTTCGCGATACTGGCAACGGCATGAAACCCGAGGTTCTGGCGAAGCTATTCGTAGAACCATTCGTAACGACGAAAGTGCGTCACCGTGGCCTCGGTTTGGCCATCGTTTATCGCACGCTCATTGCACACCGTGGGGGTATCCGGATCGACGCGGCCACCCCCGGACCTGGAACGATTGCCCGCGTCGTGATTCCGATTGCCGCCGCACGATCCGTGATCGTGCCCTCAGCGACTCTTGCTTCAACTACTTAACGGAAGGTTCAACCATGACGTCCATCGACATCGACGACCGTTTGCGGCAGACGCCGCGACCGGTCCGGGCACCCGCCCCGATTAGCGAGCTTCAAAGCAGCGGCGAAATTCGCCTGCTGATTTTGGACGACGACCCCGCCACCTGTGCGGTCATCCAAGCCGCACTCGCGAATCGCGACTTCCAGATCGACGTCGTCTCCGATCCGTCGGCCGTCGAAGCCGTCCTGAGCCGCAAGAATCACTATCACCTGATCATTATGGATTATGTGATTCCTGGCCTGGAACCCGATCAAGTCTTCGGCTGGGTGCGCGATAACCAGTCCGATGCGAACATCGTCGTCGTGACCGGTTACCCATCGGTCGATAGTGCGCTCAATTGCTTACGAGCACGCACCTACGACTACGTGACGAAACCGTTCCAAGTCGATCAGCTTCGTGAAATTGTCATCCGATGCTTGGAGAGCAAGGGCCTCCTACGCATGACCGAAGAAGCGCTCCGCGAGTCGCTCGGCTCCGCCATCCGCGAACGCCGCAAGGGCCTCGGGTACACGCTGTCGAACATGTCCGAGCGAACCGGCGTATCGCTCGGCTACTTATCCCAGATCGAACTCGGTAAGAACTCGGCCTCGATCGAGACGCTCTACCGAATCTGCCTGGCACTCGGCATCAAGATGTCCGAGTTGTTCACCGCCGTGCAACGACACTAGTCGAACGACATGCATTTCCCGCCGTAGCAATGGCCCACATATGGGCCATTGCCACGGCGTTTTTTTGTTTACTTCACCACTAACACTGGCGGGCCGAGGACGTCCATCTTCGGCGTGATGCCTAAACCGGGTGCTGTCGATGCGGCCATGCGGCCGTGTTTCCGTTGCGGTGCGCCGTCGGCGAAATCGACGGTGACGTAGCTGTTGAAGTCAGTAGACGTGAACAGGAATTCCGTCGGGCAGCTATGAGCAAGGTGCGAGATCGCGGCCGTGACGATGTCGCCACCCCAACTGTCTTCGAGCGTCATCACCACGCCGAGGCTCGCGCACAAATCGCGTGCTTGTACGGCTTTCGTTAGCCCGCCGAACTTGCTGATTTTGATGTTCACGACATCCATCGCGCGATCCGCATGGCCGCGAAGCAGCGGTTCGATGCCGTTAATCACTTCGTCGAGAACGAACGGATGATCGGTGTGACGGCGAACCGTCAGGCACTCTTCGTACGTCAAACACGGCTGTTCGATATACACGTCTACGTCGCGCACCGCACGCACCACCCGCAGCGCATCGTGCATTCTCCAGCCGGTGTTAGCATCGGCAACCAGCCGATCCCCTGGTGTCAGTTGTGCGGCAACAGCGCGAATCCGCTCGATATCGACATCCGCTTCGCCGCCGACTTTCAGTTGAAAGCGACGATAGCCTTCGGCTCGATATTGCGAAACCTTCGCCGCCATCGCTTCGGGCGACTCTTGCGAAATCGCACGATACAGAACGAAATCTTCGCCGTAACGACCACCGAGCAACGTGCAAACGGGTTGCCCCGTCGCTTTGCCGAGAATGTCCCAACAGGCGATATCGATCCCGGACTTGACGTATTCGTGCCCCTTGAGTGCCGCATCCATCCGTCGATTCAACTTGCCGAGTTCGCGCGGATCGTAGCCGAGTAAATGCGGCCCCAACTCCGCAATGCCCGCTCGCACGCCATTCGCATACGCCGGCAAATAGAACGGCCCGAGCGGGCAGACTTCGCCCCAACCGGTGATGCCCTCATCGGTATCGACGCGAACGATGGTACTATCGAACAGATCGATCGATTTCCCACCGGACCATTTGTAGTCGCCTTCTCGCAACGGCAACATCACTTTGTACGCACTGATCGATGTGATCTTCATCCTCGACGATTCCTCGTTGTGGCGAATGGCCATTTGTGAACAAAGCCAGGATACTAGCTGGGAGCGATTCCACAAATCCGCAAGAGACCCGCTATGTTCGGTTCACGATCTACGATCGTTTTGGCGATCTTCCTCACGATGACGGCGAACTGGAACCCAAAACCATGATGTGCACGCTGTACGTCGAACCGCACTTCACGTTTCGTTTCGCCGAGGAACGCTGGATCGACCGCGTTCACCTCACCGATGTACCGGCGGGCAAAATCGCCCGTGCGTATCGTTTGGAAGTCTGTATCGCGACCGGTATAACCGATGAATTCGGATGGGTGACGTTCGCCGAAATCGTTCACGTGTACGCTGGCGATGGATTTATCGTGGTCGTGGAATGAGAGGAGAATCGTTTGCTACCGTTTGAAATCGTGCTGTTGCTGTTGGCCTTTTGCGTCGGGCTGGGGATGCTCGCCCGCTACTGCCGGATGCCGTACCCGATCTTGTTGGTCGTCGGTGGGCTGATTCTCAGCGTGCAACCGTGGGCACCGCGTTTCGAACTCGATCCGGATATCGTGCTGTTGTTGTTCCTGCCACCACTGCTGTACGCAGGAGCGTTTAATACTTCGTGGAAAGCTTTTCGCTCGAATATCCGTGCCATCTCGCTGTTGGCCGTCGGCCTCGTGTTGTTCACGACGACCGTCGTAGCAATTGTCGCACACGAGTTCGTCGGCCTGCCGTGGGCGGTTGCGTTCATCCTCGGTGCGATCGTTTCCCCGCCCGATGCCGTCGCGGCGATGGCGATTACGCAGAATGTCAAATTGCCGAAGATCGTGACGACGATTCTCGAAGGCGAAAGCCTCGTTAACGACGCCACCGCACTCGTCGCATATCGCATGGCGGTGGCCAGCGTCATCGGTGGCGCGTTCTCGTTGAGCGACGCCATTGGGAAGTTCGCGATTGTCAGCGTGGGCGGAATCGCGATGGGGCTGGCAGGCGGCTGGCTGATTCTTCGCATGCACCGCTGGATCGACAAGCGGAACTTGGCCGATGCGAAACTGACGATTGCGATCACGCTATTGACGCCGTTCGCAGTCTTTTTCCCTGCCGAACATTTACACGTATCGGGTGTGCTCGCCGTGGTGACGGCCGGGTTGTGGGTGGGGCATCGCAGCGAAACGATCTTCCGCGTCGATTGGCATCACGAAGCCCGCGCCGTGTGGGAAATGGTCGAGTTTCTGCTCAATAGCCTGATTTTTATCCTGATCGGGTTCCAACTGCCATACGTGCTCGAACATTTGGGCGATCAATACACGCTGGTGCAACTGGTGAGCTATGCCACCGTCGTTTCGTTGGTCGTGGTCGTGGCGCGGCTGGTTTGGGTATTCCCCGGTGCGTATGTTCCGCGTTGGCTCGATCGCGTTCTGCTCGGTTGTCGCAACCCGTACCCGCCGTGGCAATCGGTTGCGGTCGTCGGCTGGACGGGAATGCGTGGAGTCGTTTCACTCGCCGCCGCGATGGCGTTGCCACTGGAGATCTCGAAAGGCGTGCCGTTCCCTTGCCGCGACATCGTGCAATTTCTCACGTTCTGGGTGATCTTCGCCACGCTCGTCGGGCAAGGTTTGACGCTACCGGCACTCGTTCGCTGGTTGGGCGTCGACCGGCAACCCGGTGCGGAAGAGACTGAAAAACCAGAAGAAAACGAATCGTGTTGAAGTGGCGTTCTATACGATGAACGGAAACGCCCGAATCCTCCTTCGATTGATACCGATGGAAATCCCTGCCAAGAAATTCGTTCGACTGCTTTCCCTCGACAGCACGACCGAGTTGCGTGCGGCCACGGCCCTCGTCGTTGCCGAACTGGGAATCCGCGATGCAGAGATTGCCACCGCACTGCAAGAACGGCTCGCCGACAAGAACGGCGAGGTGCGGCAACAAGCGATTCGTGCGGTCGGAATGCTGAAAGTGGAGAAAGCACTCCCGGCATTACTGGAGAAGATCGCCCACGGTGGCAACGAAGCGTCGATGGCAGCCGAGGCGTGTGCGAAACTCGGTGCGAAAGGCATCAAAGGTCTACAAGAGCTACTTCACAAAGTCGTGCCGGGGGTGCGAAAGTACATCACGGCCGCACTCACTTCGTGCGGATCCGACTCGGTGGCAGTATCCGTGCTGCTGGATAAAGACCCACAGATTGCAGCATCGGCCGCCACCGCGATCATCGCGCGCATCCCGGAACTTTCGCCCACGGTGAAGACCGCACTCGCAACCGAGTTGGTGACGATCTCCCAAGACAAAAAGCACCCGTTGCTCGCACAATCTGAAGGGCAAATCGTGCGAATCCTCGTCGCATTGAACGACCCCGTGGCAACGGATGTCTTGTGGAACCGCACGGTACCGCCGCACCCGCACGACGTGCGTGCGATGGCGTTGCAAGCCGTAGGGGGTTGGA
>JANXNT010001070.1 GCA_025353985.1 Limnoglobus sp. | reverse complement strand
CTGTTTGAAACGCACTCCGAACCGCTGGTAATCGCGGCCCGCCGTGCGTTGCTGTTGAAGGTTCTCGAATCGGGGTTCGCGACAATCGACGACGTTCGCGCCGTCGTTCCGCTACCGCCGACCGCGAACCCCAAAGCCTTCGGTTCGGTGCCTGGCGCACTGGCGCGGGCCGGAATCATCCGCGACGCCGGGTTCGTGAAAACGACCCGTGCCATTGCTCACTCACGCAAGAATACCCGCTGGGAGTTGCTCGATGCCGCGAAAGCGCACGCCTGGCTTGCTGCACACCCGGCTCTCGAAACGGGGGCGAACGAATGATCGATGAACTGGAAACTCACACGCCAATTATCGGCGAACTTCGCCGACATAAAAACGCGACGGGACGGGGAACGCCGCCAAGCTATCCCGACCCGTCGCAAGAACCGAGCGATCTCGAACCGGCACAAAAGGACTCAACGAACATGATTATAGACGAAACGACGGAACCGAGTGCTGCGCCATTTTCGCAACCGACCATCGACGAACTGCGTGCCGTAGCCAATGCGCAGACTTCGCCCGCACGTCGGCAATTGTTGAACCTGCTCATCGACATTCAGCAAGCCGAACGCGACGCGCACGATGCCCAAGTGAACGGCGATAGTGAAGCGGAAACGATGGCCATCTTCGCACGGTGCAAGGCCAAAGGTGAACTCGATGAGTACTACGACGAACTCGCCGATGTTCACAACACGGGCTTTACGTGGGCATTGCGACGAACCCCGCAAGTGCTTGGCCCGCTCATCCAATCGGCGTTGGGAATCGATTTGAACAAGATGCGTGTGGGCATCGCCAAAAACAGTGCGGACATCGCCAAAAACAGTGCGGACATCGCCAAAAACAGTGCGGACATCGCCAAAAACAGTGCGGACATCGTGGAACTGGCCGATGAAGTCGTGAGACTGAAAGGCGGTGCCGTATGAGCGCACTGACCGAAGCCCACGAACGGAATCGGGGACGAATTCCCGCGCCGCCACTGCCACGGCGAACCCTGACCGAATATCGACCGTTCCCGGTGGACTCGCTACCGCCGTTGTTGCGCGAATCGGTTCTCGGTACGGCGGCCGCCGTCGGTTGCGATCCGGTGTTTGCAG
>JANXNT010001058.1 GCA_025353985.1 Limnoglobus sp. | reverse complement strand
GACCAATCGGGGTCGATGGACGGCCCGTTTGCGGGGGCACCCGAGAAGAAGAAATCCGAGGGCGTTGCCGATGCCGTCAATCGGCTGATTCAGAATATGGTGCTGAAGTGCGCGAAGATCGATGGTGTTCGCGATTACTTTCACGTCGGGTTGATCGGTTACGGTGGCGAACTGACGGCGGGCCTCGGTACGACGTTGCCGGACGATGTGCTGGTGCCGATCAGCCAACTGGCAGATCGGCCGATTCGCGTCGAGACGCGGATTCGCCACGTCGATGACGGTGCGGGCGGTGTGGTCGAGCAAGGCGTGAAATTCCCCGTATGGTACGAACCCGCCGCGATGGGCCGCACGCTGATGCACGCCGCATTCGAGGCGGCAGAGTTGATCGTTTCGAGCTTCATCATGAGCTACCCGGATTCGTTCCCGCCGATCATCTTGAACATTACCGATGGCCGCCCGAGCGATGCCAACCCGTTGCCGGTGGCGAAGCGAATCCAACGATTGGCCACAACCGACGGTAGCGTGCTGGTGTTTAACCTGCTAATGTCTTCGGACCCGAAGCCGCCGATATACTTCCTCGAAGACGATGGCGTGCTATTGGACACCTACTCGAAACTGCTGTTCCGCATGTCGAGCGTGTTGCCACCGAAACTGATGCTCGCCGCAAAAGCGGACGGTTTCGCGGTGAACGAAGGGGCACGGGGCGTCGTCTTCAATGCCGACCTCGTTGCTGTCGTTCGCTTCCTGGACATCGGCACCCGCGTGACCGCGCCGGTGCGATAGGGACAATATTGTTGCCCGAACGGATTTGTTAGCCCGACGCGCTAGCGAGGGAGTCGTGGCGAGTCTTCGAGACACGACGCAAAACCTGCATCCTGGGCGTACGAACCGAAATCGTTGCCGGTGAACATCCAACCCTCGCTAGCGCGTCGGGCTAACGGGAATTGTTAACCCGACGCGATAGATAATACGCAGGCGATTCACGCACAATCCTGCGCTGGGTTTTCGAGAATGAACACAGCCTACGGTTACCAGAATGCTTCCCATCACTTTGAAAATCGTTGCGTTTACGGTGCCGAAAGACGGGCAAACGGCAGAGCAGAACGAGGATGCCGTCGCGATTGGTGCCGATACGGATCGTGTCGGGATCGCCGATGGTGCATCCGAAGGCTGGCAATCCGGGGCGTGGGCCAACGCGGTGGCGATGTCGTTCGTTGAGTCTCCACCGGACCCGGACAGTTTCCCCGAATGGCTACACGAGACGCGGAAGCACGCACCGAAACCGGCAACGTCCGGTTCGTGGTATGCCGAGGCCAAGCAGGAAACGGGCGCGTTTTCGACGCTTCTCGGGATCGCATTCGAGGCGAGCAAATCCGGTGTCGGCGCGAAGTGGCGGGCCGTAGCCGTGGGCGATTCGTGCGTGTTTCAGGTGCGTGCGAACCGCCTCCTCGCGAAGTTCCCGATCGAACGCGCGGCCGATTTCTCGAACCGCCCCGCACTTATCGGCACCGCGGATCGCTCGGCGATACCCGCGCCCGAATGGTTCGCGGGCCGCACCGAGGCGGGAGACACGTTCTACCTGCTAACCGATGCGCTCGCTGAGTGGTTCCTACGAGTCGCGGAAACCGGTGGGGAACCGTGGAGCGAGTGGAACCGTCTGAGCACTGCGACGGAATTCGCCGCGTGGATACAATTGCTGCGAACCACCCGCACGCTGAAAAACGACGACACGACCAGCGTGCGCATCGAAATCCAGCCGGCATCTTAGAAGAGAAGAGTTTAACCGCAAAGAACGCGGAGAGAAGCGAATTCAAAAGATCACGAGTTTGTAACTTCTGTTTGTTTCCTTTGCGAACTCTGCGCCCTCCGCGGTTAAAGTTCTTTGATCGATACTGCTGAATGACCGGAGACGAACGAAATGAGTTGGCCGCTTTCCCAGGATTTCAACGAAGCTGTGCAAAACGCGAGCACGGCCTTTAGCGACCCGGTTTTGAAGGGCGGGAAGGTCGTCACGAACGCGATGGGGATGCCGGTCCCGCGTTCGGGTAACTACGCCGACGTCTATCAAGTAATGGGTGCCGACGGCCAGGCGTGGGCCGTGAAATGCTTTACGCGTGCTGTCGCGACCGGCATCGAAGGCCGCTTCGCCGCTATTGCGGACCACCTCAATCAGGCGAACTTGCCGTTCACGGTCGGGTTCGATTTCCAGCCCGAAGGCATCCGCGTTCGCGGCGTCAAATACCCAATCGTGAAAATGCAGTGGGTCGATGGCTACCCGATCAACCAGTTCGTTCACGATAACCTCAATCGCGCCTCGATCCTCGAAGCGATGCTGTCGCTGTGGGTGCGGCTCTGTCGGCGTTTGCGCGAAACCGGCATGGCGCACTGCGACATCCAACACGGCAACGTTTTACTCGTTCCCGCCACGGGCAAGAACTCCACGCTCGGCCTGAAACTCGTCGATTACGACGGCCTTTTCGTACCGGCACTCGAAGGCAAACCGAGCGGCGAAGCGGGCCATCCCTCGTATCAGCATCCGGAGCGCGTCAACACGGGGGCTTACTCGGCGGACCTCGACCGCTTTCCGCACCTCGTGGTGGCGACGGCGCTACGCGGCCTGCTGATCGGCGGCCCCGCGATGTGGAAAAAGTACGACAATGGCGACAATTTGATGTTCTCGGAGAAGGATTTCAAACAGCCAGCACAATCGCGATTGATGCGCGAACTCTGGGAGACGGGCGACCCGTTTACCGTCGGCCTCGTCGGGCACCTGGCACTCGCATGTACGAAACCGCTCGCGCAAACGCCGTGGCTCGACCAACTGATGCCGGGCGGGCAACCGCCGATTTTGACGCCGAACCAAGAGCGACAAGCCGCCGCAATCCTCGGCATCACGATGGCCGGCCCAGCACCAGTTGCAGCGGTTGTTGCTGTGCCAGTCGTCGCCGCGCCGCGATTGAATTTTAACGACGACAGCGAGGGCGATGGCAGCTTGCCGACGGGCGACGATCCACCGCGGCGCAAAGCCAAAGCGAACAACACCGCGTTCTTCGGCACGATCGCGATGGGCGTCATCGCGTTCGGCTGCATCGCGGGAGGGGCGGCATTTTTATTCTCGAAGAAAGCCACAGACACCGTTCAAGCTGTGCCGACGGAACCCGCGCAACCGGTGGCGGCGATCAAGCCACCCGATCCGAAACCACCGGAAGTGAAAGTGGTGCCGGTAGCGTCAAAACCCGACGTGCCGAAGCCACCGGACCCGATGGCGAACACCAACATTACGACGACGAAAATGGGCGGGCGTGTCGTCTGGAGCGCCCCCTCCGACGACGACGCGACGACCCAGCCCGTCGTGGTGCGCTACTCTTCCGATGGTGCGAAGCTGTTCATCGCGCCAGCGAATAAAGGCATCATTCACATACTCAACGCGAGCAACGGCCAGCGGATGAGCACGTACCGGGACGAAGAAGACGCCAAGTTCATTCGCGCGGCGGCGATGCCGGACGGCCGCATGTTGGTGACGACGAAAGAATCGCACTTTTACGTCTGGAACCCCGTCGACAACAAGAAAGAAAAAGTCAACTACGCCAGGCCGTCCGTGTGGTCAAGCGGCATGTGGACGGATCGCGTCGGCACGATGGCGCTCATGATGAGCAATAACGTCGGTCGCGTCGTCGACCTCGCGAAGGGCAGCGATATTACGACGTTCGAATTGCCCGACACGCGGACGTACCGGACGTCTGCGGTACTCGCGGCCGATGGCTCGGCAGTACTCGCAATTGCGCCGAACGGCACGATGCGCATCACGGAGTTGCGCCGAGGTGCGGTGCTCGTGGAAAAGCCGTTGGCCGATGCGAATTTATTGACGGTGATGGCGTGGCTGCCATCGCGGAAACTCGTCGTCCTTCGGGAAACCGACAAATCGCGATCGACGAACGATGCGGTGATCGTCGATGCGGACACGGGGGAAATCAAGCAAAAGATCGCCGGTCGATTCTTCCATCAAGCCGCATTCACACCCGACGGAAAGATCCTGATTCTCCTCGGGCCGGGTTCGATTTCGGCTTGGTCCACAGATGGTTTCAAGAAGGTGGCGGACATTCCCGCACCGAGTCTGCCGATCGCGTACGACTTCGATATCAGCCCCGATGGCACGAAGATCGCCTATGCGGGTGCGGATCGTTCGATTCACGTGGTCGCGTTCGATGCCGACACGATCCAGCCAACGATACCGTCAACTGCACCTACGTTTCCGATCGCAATCGTCGCGTCGCTGACCGATCTCATCACGATCCCGCAGGGTACGTTCCCCGTTGCGATCCGTTACACCGCTCTCGATCCGAGTGGCACTTCGATAGCGATTGCCACGCAGAACGAACTGCGTGCCTATGCCGTGCTAACGCGAATGGAGCAATTCCGCTACTTGCCACCCGACGGCAGTTTGGGCCGCGTCTGGTACACGCTTGGCAACGTCATCGTCGAAGTCCGCCGTGCGGACAAAACGACCGAACTCCACACACTCGACCGCAAGACCGGTAAGCTCGCGGTCACTCGTGGCATTGTCGACATCAGCCGAACCGATGGAAATTTCATCCACATCGCGGTGTCTGCAAGTGGCGAATACGTCAGCACGATTACGGTCGGTGGTGCCATCATCACCGACCTGCGAACGGGCCGAACCATCGTGCCGTTTCCGAACGCGATCGGGGGGCGATACGCCGACTTCACCGGTCAAGGGCTATTCGTCGCCGACGAAACGACGATACACCAGTACGATTTCACCGCAATGAAACTCGGGAAACCGATCGTGCTAATCGGCGTCATCGCACCGTACGACGTGGAAGACGTCTCGCCCGATGGTCGTTTCGTACTTTGCCGCAAGCTCGGGAACATCGACGCCGTCGTTTCAGTTCACAACGCAGCAGACGGCAAACTCCTGAACAGTACGACCTGCGGCCCGCGTGGGGTTCGGGCACGCTTCACCGGAACGAGCAAGCATTTTGTCATCGCCGATGTCAACCGCGTCGAAATCTACGATGCGGTCACGGGGCAATCGTTGGGCCGGAAGTTCCAGACGAATGCGAATTCGGACATCGCCATCAGCACGGGATCGCCGGTTTTGGCCGTCACTTCGCGAGGTGAAATTAGCATTTACCGCACGGGTAACGCGACTGACACCGCGATGACAGCCGAGGCGATGAAGCCGATACCCGCAGTTCGGTTGCCGATCCCCGACGCGGCCACCATCACCGAGGCCGAAACGAAAGTGAAGGAGCTGTACAAAGCCGATTACGCGAAGAAACTCCCCGCCGACCGCAAGAAACTCGCGGAGAAACTCGTCAAACTCGCCGCCGAAACCGCCGGCGATGCCCCCGCGAAATACTTCCTGCTGAAGGAAGTCATCGCGATCGGCACCGAGTTAAACGATCCGACATTATCTGTGAAAGCCATCGATAGCCTCGACGAAACCTTCGAGATTGACGGCTTCGCACAGAAGCTGGCGATACTCGACAAACTCAGCGGCACCGCAACCCAAACAGCCACGCTGCGCATGGTGGCCGATCTCGCAAACGACATGGTCGAAGAAGCGGTCGAGCGCGACGAATACGACAAATCGCTGAAGCTGACCGCAGTTGCCATCGCCAGCCTCACCCGTGCCGGTTCCAACTTGCTGGCCCGCGATACCGAAGTGCGACAAACGCAGATTCGCAAGATGCGGGACGCCTTCGAAACCGTGCGCACCGCCACCGAGAAACTCAAAACTGCGCCCGACGATGTCGCATCCAAAGCCATCGTCGGCAAGTATCGCTGCTTCATGCAAGGCCGTTGGGAAGAAGGTCTGGCGCTGCTGGCCACGAGCAACGATAGCGATTTGCGCAAGATCGCCGAACTCGAATTGAAGGCGAGCACGGACTTCGAAACGACCGACAGCAAACGCGGGGAAGCGTGGTGGACCTACGCGCAGAGCCTTGCGGAAACCGAGCGTGCGCCCGCCACGAGCCGCGCGAAATATTGGTACGCGAAGGCGCTGCAATCGCAAACGGGCCTGGAGCGAGTGGCCGCCGAAAACCGGCTCAAGTTCACGCTGGGTGCCATCGAATATCGCCCCGGAATCGTCGTCGAAGCCTTGGCTGGTCCGACGATCCCCAAGTTGACGAAACGCCGTGGCCGCGTCGAATTCGCCATCGATTTCGATGCGATTGAGTTTCGTCCGATCAGTCAATACGCCGGTGCCAAGTGGGCGGGCTACATCGTGCCGCCGACATCGGGCCGCTACAAGATTATCGCCGACACGAAAGAAGCCGTGCGTATCCGAATCGGCACCAAGCCCGATGAAAAAGTGATTATCGAAGCCAAGACCATCGGGGCAGGAAAACGCGAAGCGATCGTGATGCTAAACGATCGCCCGATACAAATCGCAATCGAATACGAATCGCAAACGTTCCAGAATCACGCGATCAAACTGAAGTGGATTCGCCCCGGCAGCAAAACCGAAGAAGCGATCCCCTCCGCCGCCCTCTTCCACACGAAGATCGACGAAAAGCTGCTGACGGAGAAGTAATCGATTTCAAGCGGGGCGGTCGCGGACTGCTGACCGCTGCCAATCAACTCACGTACTGTTCCAGGAAGCGTTTGCTTTGGCGCAGCGCGCGTTTGCGGTCGTCGAGGGAGCGTTCGTAGGCGCGATCTTCGACTTCGACGCAAACGGGGCCGTTGTAGCCGGTGTCGGTGAGGGCCGCGAAGAACTCGCCCCAATTCACGTCGCCGAGGCCGGGCAGTTTCGGTTCGTGCCAGTCGAAGCCCATGATGCCGACATCGTGTAGGCGTTCGCGGTCGATGCGTTCGTCTTTTGCGTGAACGTGAAGGATATGATTTTTGAACTCGCGCAGGCACTTCGCGCTATCGATGAACTGCCAGACGAGGTGCGACGGATCGAAGTTCAGGCCCAGCGTCTTCGGGAACCGCGCGAAGAGTTGTCGCCACGTGGCGGGGTTAATCGCGAGGTTTTTGCCGCCGGGCCATTCGTCGTCGGAGAAGAGCATCGGGCAATGTTCGATGCCGATCCGCACGCCGTGCGCCTCGGCTTCCCGCACGATCGATGGCCACACGGCCTCCACGCCTTCCATGTTCTCGGCGATCGTTTTCTTGCAGTCACGGCCGATGAACGTGTTGACGATATTCACGCCCAACTGCGACGCCGCACGGATGATGCACTTCAAATGTGCGGCCACCATCTCGCGGTGTGCCGGGTCCGGGTCGAGCGGGTTCGGGTAGTAGCCGAGTCCGGAGATATTCACGCCCGTACGCGCGATTAATGCTTTCACGCGAGCAATTTGCTCGGGTCCGAAGGCAGTGACATCGAGGTGCGACACACCCGCATAGCGCCGCTCCGCCTTCCCCGGCGGCCAGCACATCACCTCCACGCAGCCGAACTTTTCCTCCGCCGCAAAGGCGAAGACTTCGTCCAAACTCAAGTCGCCAAGTATGGCACT
Organism: Limnoglobus sp.; assembly: GCA_025353985.1. Classification (GTDB taxonomy): domain Bacteria; phylum Planctomycetota; class Planctomycetia; order Gemmatales; family Gemmataceae; genus Limnoglobus. The sequence continues at coordinate 5,572 of JANXNT010001058.1, read as the reverse complement.
CACAAAACCAAGTTGCATCGCGTTCACCGGGGGAATGGATTACGAGTCTTCGGAGCCAAGCGCAGCACGGCTTAACGAGCCACAATAATGAAAACGCCGCCGTCACGCCAGCACCGCTTCGATTACGTGGCCGTGGACGTCGGTGAGGCGGCGGTCGATGCCGTCGTGGCGGACGCTGAGTTTCTCGTGGTCGATGCCGAGGAGGTGTAGCACGGTGGCGGAGAGATCGTAACAATCGGTGGTGTCTTTTGCGGCACGGTAGGAGAATTCGTCGCTTTCGCCGTGTGCGGTGCCGCCGCGAACTCCCGCCCCCGCGAGCCACGTGACGAAGGTGCCGCTGTTGTGGTCGCGACCGACGCCGCCCTGCGTGAATGGCATCCGCCCGAACTCGGTCGTGAAGATGACGAGCGTGTCGTCGAACAGGCCGCGAGCTTTCAAATCTTGCAATAATGCTGCCACGGGGCGATCGACTTGCCGCGCGATCGGCGGCAGTTCCGTGGCGATGTTCGTGTGATTATCCCAGTTGTTCGACGGGCCACCCTGCCCGCTCCAGACTTGCACGAAGCGCACACCGCGTTCGAGCATTCGCCTTGCCAGCAAGCAGTTTCGTGCGAAGCCGCCTTCGTGAACCGGGCCGGATGTGCCGTATTGATCGTGGATTTTCCTCGATTCACGCGTCAGGTCGAACACTTCCGGTGCAGCGAGTTGCATCTTCGCGGCGAGTTCGTAACTCTCGACTCGAGCTGACAGTCGGCTGTCACCGTGGCGTTCGTTCGCGTACTTCCCGTTCATTTCCTGAAGCAACTTCAAGCCATCGTTACTCGATGCGGGCGTGACGAATTTCGCGGCCAACGACGGCGCGAGATCGGGGATCGGCACGGCTGCGGAGGGGTTGACCACGGTGCCCTGATGCGATGCCGCGAGGAAGCCCGACGAGAAATTTCCGCTGCCGTTGTAGGGTAAACCGCGTGGATCCGGCAGCACTACGAACGACGGTAGATTGTCCGTGAGGCGGCCGAGCGCGTAGCCGACCCACGCGCCGGTACAAGGGAAACCGGGCATCAGGAAGCCGGTGTTTTGCAGGTAACTCGCGGGGCCGTGGACGTTCGATTTCGAACTCATCGCCATCAAGAACGCCATGTCGTCGACGCGCTTCGCGAGGTGCGGGAAGACATCCGTCACCCAGCGCGCGGATTGGCCGTGTTGTTTCCACGTGAACGGCGATTTCATCAGTGGCCCCGGCGTGCCGGTCGCGGTCGCTTTCAGGCCGACATCGACGATCTCCCCGTGGCGTTTTATCAGCGTCGGTTTGTAGTCGAAGGTGTCCATCTGGCTCATGCCGCCGTTCAGGAACACCTGTACTACGCGGCGCACTTTCGCCTTGTGGTGCAGCCCGCCGTTGAACTCGGGCTTCGCTTCACCGGCGTTCGCCAGCAAGTGCGAGAGCGCCAGCCCACCGAACCCGCCCGCCAGGAAATCGCGTCGCGTTGGCATCGTGCGTGCCCCTTAATCGATGAACAGAAATTCGCTGCTATTGAACAACACGCGGCACAAATTCGCCAGCCCGTGCGCCTTCGCATACCCGCCCCACGCCGCCTCTTCCGCCGTCGTCGGAGCGCGGCCCAACACGCGCCGGCCGACGAATCGCACCTGTGCGGGAACATCCGCAGTTGCCTTCACCGCCAGTGCCGCCAGGTGCTCCGAGTGCCGCAGCGTGAACTTGTTGTTCCACAACACGAGCGCCTGCGGGGCACTCACCGATGCAGAGCGCACGGGTGCCGATTGCGATGCATCCGGACAGTCGAGTGCCTCGAGCATCGGGTCGGGGCGAGTGCGAAAAATGAACCGATAGACGCTGCGTCGGCGTGCTTCGGGGGCATCGATATCGAAGGTGTCGTAGTCGGCCTGCGGTGTCACGTGGACGCCGGGCTTCGTCGCAAATTGCTTTGCGGGAAGGCCATACATCGTTTCGTCGAGCCGCCCGCTGACCATCAGCACCGTATCGCGCACGCTCTCCGCATCGAGCTTGGCGCGGTTCATTCGCCAGAGCAACCGGTTGTCGCCGTCCTTCGCATCGGCGGTCGCATCGTGCCGCACCGCTTGCCGGTACGTGCTACTGGTGACGATCATTTTGTGCAGCATTTTGAACGAACCGCCACCGTCGCGGAACTCGGTTGCGAGCCAATCGAGGAGTTCGGGGTGCGATGGCGCGCCGCCCATTTTGCCGAAGTCGTTCGGCGTGTCGACGAGGCCTTTTCCGAAGTGATGGTGCCACACGCGGTTGACGATCACGCGCCACGTCAGCGGGTTCGCGGGGTCGCTCAGCCAGTCGGCGAGTGCCGCGCGGCGCTGGCCTTCGTCGCTCAAATCGCGTGTCGCAAAATGCCGGTTCAACCCCGCCACCGCCTGCACCCCGGCGGGTGCCACCACCGCGCGCGGCTTGGTAATTTCACCGCGAACGAGCAAGTGAATTGGCCGAGGAGTCAGCGATGGCCGGAAGCTGCCATCGACCGCAAAGCGGTTCGTGCCGCAATACACTTTCGCCTGTGCGGGCAGTGCGGCCATCTCGCGTTCGATAATGGTTTCCCAGAGCGAACGGGCGATTTCCGCGCGTTGGAGGTCCGTGCGTTTTGCGATGGGAATTAGCAGTATCGGGGCAAGATTCGCCGTGGGGGAAACGAGTGTTGGGTTCGTTGTCAGACTCAAACGAAATCGGCCAATCAGGTGGCCGCCGCCGTGGAGTTGATCGAGTTCCACGGTGAACGTGCTGCCACTGGCGAAGCCGACGGGCTTGTCGAATTCGAAGATCGCATGGTGCGGTTTGCCGACCTCCGGGTAGATGCCCCATGCGGTGCTGATGTTGCCATCGATAGCCCGCGCGATGCCCCAATCGGCCTGGTCGAAATCGGCGGTCGCGGACTTCAGTTTCACGCTGACCGTCTGTTCCGGCTTGCCTTTCGCGCACACTTTTACATGCAGTTCGGACAGGTGCAAATTGCCGTTCCCCTGTCGCCCCGGCCCATTATGCGGCAGCGATTCATCGGCCAGCACTTCGAGCCGCAACCCGGTGATCGCCACGCGCTCCGTCGACATCGCAACGGTGTACGTGTCGCGCTCGGGTACCGCCCCGCCGGAGAGTATGGAACGGTCCGGTAACGGCTTGAGTGTCGCGCCGTGCTTCGATGTAAATGTCTCCGGCTCGGGCGTGAACCAGCGGCTTTCCTTCTCGTGCCACGCCTTTTCGAATGCTGATACCTCCCGCTGACGCTCGGCTGTCAGTAAGCTCGCATCGGCCGTCCCTTTCAGGCCACGAACCCGCGTGAGGTCGGCAACGAGTGACGTGCGTTTCCTGGCGACGATGGGGTCCGCATCGTAGGCGCGTTCGGCTTTGTCGACGCCTGCAAACACAGCTTGAATCGCGTAATAATCGGCCTGCGTGATCGGATCGAACTTGTGGTCGTGGCAACGCGCGCAATGCACGGTTAGCCCCGCAAACGTGGTCATCGTCGTCGTCACAATATCGTCGCGGTCGAGGTTGCGGGCGATCTGCCGGTCGAGCGAATTTTCGTTGATGTCGCGCAGCCCGCTCTCGTCCCACGGCCCCGCCGCAAGGAATCCCGTTGCAACAAGTGCTTGTGGATCGTCGGGGAAAAGCACGTCGCCAGCAACCTGTTCGCGAACGAACTTCGCGTACGGTTTGTCCGCATTGAACGCGCGAATCAGGTAGTCGCGGTACGGCCACGCATTGGGGCGAAAGCGGTCTTGGTCTTGCCCGTGCGAGTCCGCGTAATGTGCCACATCGAGCCAATGTCGCGCCCAACGTTCGCCGTAACGCGGCGACGCCAGCAACCGATCGACGAGTTTTTCGTACGCGTCTTTCGACGTGTCATTCGCAAACGCATCGAGTTCCTCCGGCGTCGTCGGCAACCCCGTTAGGTCGATACTTACTCGCCGCGCGAGAACCCGACGTTCCGCTTCCGGCGACGGTTTTAGCTTATTTGCAAGCAATTTTTGCAACACGAAGGCATCGAGCGGCGTACGCACCCACGCTTTCCGCTCCGCCGGCACAGCCGGTACCGCCGGCCCCACGACGGGCTGGAAACTCCAATCGTCCGCCTTCGCCAACGGCAGCCACAACCCAATCAGCATCAGAATGACCAACGAGAAATGTCGCATCGCAGACCTCCAGAACTCGGCAGACCCAAGATCCTAATCGCAACGAAGTGCGATGTCAAACGAGTTCAGATGACAGCGGAAGTCGTGATGGCGAGATTTCTGTCCTCGTTGCACCTGACATTGGCAGAATCAGTGGGCTTACGCCGGCTTACGCCACACCGCTCGCCAAGAATTGCCGAATGCAAGTCGCCCTATCACCGAAACGGCTCGGCAACGACCTAATATTGGTCCTCATACACAACGTAGCCTGGGCGTTCCGTCGTGAGACGCTCGACGACATGGCCATGTTTTGCCAACACAACGGCAAGCTCCTCCATCCGCGAGATGAACTCCTCGGCCGTATCTTTGAACCAGCTAATGCCCTTGCACTCGGCGTGCGGCCTTGCCGCGCGAGCAAACCGAGTCGGATGCGGTAGTTTGCGATTGAACCAATCGAAAATCTCTCGCACCAGGGCATCTTCATCGTCCGCAAGTTGTTTGTTCGCACGCAGCGATTCCGCAGCGTGAAAGAGTCCCTGACCGGAGTGGGAACGCTTGTCTTTCTGTAAGATGGCGAATCAAAATAACATCATACCGCATGAACTATTATATGCCGTTGGGCTGACGCTACCGTTCACTGGCGGGTTACTGATCACTGCTTGCCGAAGAATCGGTTGACCAATTTCTCGGCCTGAGTCTTGGTAAGCACCTCTGGCCGAAGCACCTTCCAAACGTCGTCGGGTCCGGTGGTCATGCATGCTACAATGCACTGGTAGACGTCCTGCCTACGGTCCACGGATGATTCGTCGGCAGTGAAGGCCGTGTCGATGTCTGCGGCATGCGACCAAATCGCGATCTCCCGCTCGGGGTTTCCGTCGCGGCGGAACCCTTCTTCCCACTGGTCGAAGGACAGCGATCGATGCTCGGCGAAAGCCATATGAATCTGGCGTATGTAGTCCCGAATACCCTCGTCGAATTCGGGATGCTTGATCTCGCCTTGGTGGAGTTGCTCGGGGAGTGCCCAGACCACTTCGTCGTTGCCTTGCAGACGAATTTGAATGGCTCCCGGCCGCAACTCGGATGCAGGGATGCGGACGACCCGCCCGTTCTCCGAGTCCAGGAATGGTACCAACTCCCGCGATGGATGTTGGCCACGAAATGTCTGACGTAACCAGTTACCAAGCCCCATCTGATGCACCTCTTACCTACGGATTCGTCACCGCGACAAGCACCATCTTGTCTCGCAATGCCGGATTATATGATTGTATCTTAATCATTGCGGCGAGTCGAAACGAATCCCGATTCGGTGTCGCCCACACAATCTCGTAAATTCAATAAGTTTACGACGATGTGACGTAAGTCGACTTTTGCGCACTGTCACGGACGTACCCAAAAGTGCGCCGAAATGACATAGAAG